>JAUWMK010000258.1 GCA_030613185.1 Promethearchaeum sp. | reverse complement strand
TGAGCTTTATTCTGAATAACGGAATTAATGGATGCACACAGTTTAGAGTAAGAATAGATGTGATTTAAAAGGTATTATACAATTATATGATGATGACAACAAAACAGTTAATTGACCAACTTATTTTCAAACAGATCCTTAGGTTTATGGCATTTAAATACTTAAGACAATAAGAACTACAACTGTTACAATCGCACCGACTATTACAATAAAAGTAAATGCCAACATTATATTAAGAAATATTTTTTGACTCTTAGGCGTATAAGGTGTAATAAGTTCAGATTGTTGGTCAATTCTGATTTGTGTGTTATCTGCTAAAAATTTATTCAAATTTTGGGCAAATTCAGTAGAATTTTCGTTGTCTAAGAAATTTGTTAAATATTTTGGCCTTTTTGATTGAAAACATAATGCTAAAAGTTGGTTTTGAGTAGTTTGATATCTTGAACCTTTTTTATTAGCAATTACATTGTGAACTTCAAATCCTTTTATTTCATTAAGAGGATAAGATTTAGAAAAAGTTAGATAATTTCCCCAGTGAGATTCAAGAATTAATGCACCCTTTGGCTCACCTACTTTGAAAATTAAAGTTAATTCTTTTCTTAAGAATCCAAATATTACAGGTAAGATTACAATTAAACCAATAAAGATATGTAACACTATATAACCGCCTGTTTCATTTGGATCTGGATTAGTTATAGAAAGAATTATCATTAATATCCAAAATAATGACATTAATGCAGAGAATTGAAATGCACCTTTGGTGTTTGTCTGTTTCATTAAATTAAATTCTGGTTTAGATTCCATGACAATTTATTAATTAATTGACAATTTATAGATTCCATGACAATTGTTTTAGAGTGATATTAATTCAAAATTCTTTATTAAAAAACATTCGGAATATATATGTCGACTCGAACGTAAATATTTAAATGTTTGTTTCTCATATATAATTGTATTGTTCTACAAAAAAATACTCTCAATATTATAATTAATAAAATATAGGTACATTGAAAGATAACATTCAAAATTCATAATCAATACCTATAAAAAAGAAAAAAGAAGGAAATCCTTATGGGAATAGGAAAAAATGAAAAAATATTGCTATTTCTACCGTGCTTTAATGAAGAGAAAAATTGCATTAGAGTTCTAAATGAACTTCATACACAAAAATCTCTTGTTGAAAATAATTTTACTATTAATTTTGATATTTTAATCATCAATGATGGATCCACAGATGATACTTCTTTAATTCTTGCTCAAAACCACCATCTTTTAGATTATACTGTAATAGATATGTCTGAAAATAAGGGATATGGATACGCACTAAAAACTGGATTTAAATTTGCTCAGAAAAATAACTATGATTATACTATTTCATTTGACATTGATGGTCAGCATGAATCAAAATTCATTTTTGATTTTATTGAATTCATATTAAATGACAATTCAAATTTTGATATTCTCTCTGGGACTCGGTATGCGGACCCTCACTTATTCTGGCAGAACCCCTGGAAAGACAGATTTTTAGTAAATGCAGTAATAACAGGAGTCCTGAATAATTTTGGCTTTTCTTTAACAGATGCATTTTGTGGATTCAAAGCTTATAGGGTCGATCGGCTCGATTGTCTGAATATTTCAATCGATGGTTATGAAATGGCTATTGAACTCTTAATGGAAGCTCATAAAAACAATTTTCATATTGTTGAACTCCCTGTTCCTGTTATTTATAAGGATCGTGATAAAATCCTTAAAAAACGAACCAATGAGAGTTTTCTCTTTACTGAAGGAGAGAAAAGGGTAGAAAAGTATCTGAAAATAATATCAAAATACGTAGGACATAGCATTATCCACGAGATCAAGTATTTCCAAGAGATTTTCCGCACATTTTTTACTACCTATGAAAATATATCAAAATTTAATTTTGAAGAAATAAAAGAGAAAATTGTTGAGGAAATATCCTCATTACAACGTACAGAACTTACTGAAATTAAGTGCAATCATGATGACCCTAAAACTAGATGTACTTGCTGTGGGTGCACATCCCGATGATGTTGAAATAGGCTGTGGTGGTTTATTAGCCCATTATAAAAAAATGGGAAAAACTACAGGAATTTTAGATCTTACAAATGGTATGCCCACTCCTTACGGAACCGTAGAACAGCGTTTAGCGGAAGCTAAGAAAGCAGCGGAGATTCTAAATGTTGATGTAAGGATAACTTTAGATATGGAAAATCGTTATCTGGAAAATTCTATCAAGAATAGAATAAAAATTGCCGATGTATTCAGGCAATATAGACCCAGAGTAATTATCACAAATCCAGCCGAAGATTTTCATCCTGATCATGTTGCATGCTATCAATTGGTAAATGCAGCTGTATTCCAAGCAAAGTTAACAAATACTGATTCAAAATTTCCTGAATATTACCCACCAAGAGTCCTCTATTATGATCAATCACATATTAAAAAACAACGCAAATTAGATTTTCTTATCGACATTTCTGATTCTTTAGAAGATAAAATTAGAGCGTTAGAAGCTTACCAATCACAATTTATTGAAAATAAGAATAACAATATTATTTTTAGCTATATTAGAGACAAAGCAAGCTATTTAGGTAATCAAATAGGCGTAAAATATGCTGAAGGTTTAATCTGTCCTTCTTACTTTCGAATTAACGACATAACAATGATATAACATGACACAGATAGATAAAGACGCTTTAAAATCGTATAAAAAGTGGGCAATTGACAGTGAATCTTCATGGATATCAGAACAAATGAAGGATTTCATTCCTCATTCTATGAAAAATGCGATAGATCTCGCAAAACGAAATTTTGGAAAGGATGTATCTTTTCAAAATGATAGAGATTTAAAGGAAAAGCTTGGTAAAATCTTTGAAGAAACAACTAAAAAATATAATTTATTCACAGAAAAGGCGAAAAATCATCTTGAAGTTTTTTATCAAAATGGTTTAGGAATTGAAGTTGCGCATCAACCTAAATTCCTCGGCGGAGAGCGATTTGTGTATAATAAATTAACGTGTGGTGCAATGTTTGCTCACCAGGAAGATAATTTTTTCCCTTTTTTTTATAACGCAGATTATGATAAAGTTCATCCTGAATTAATCAAAACTCATTTTCCTTTGTATAATTCTAAATCAGGATATTCTTCCTCGATTTCAGCTTCTCAAGAGATTGAATATAGTGAGGCAAGAATTAAGGATTTGCCCTTACCAACAGAAGAAGAAATAACTAATTATCTAAATAATATTAAAGAGAAATATTTATTCTCAATTAAAGCAATTGTAGATGACAAATGGCAACAAAAACTAATTGAAGAACGATTTGAAACTACTTCACACTTAATCAAATCGAGTTGGGCGAAATCTAATGAATATCCCGATTTATTTGTCAATATTATTGGTAGTTTTTCAAATATAGTATATAATCAAGGATTTCTTTTCCTTTCTGCGAGTGATCCAAAATATCGGCAGCTTTTAATCCCACAATATGAATTTTTATTAAAAAATCAAGAAAAATATTATTCCAATTACGATACAATTAGAAATAAATTCTTACAACTAGGGATAAATCCCCCATTAAGGGAAATTAAACCAAGTTTAATACCATTTTTTTATGAGTGTCAAACTCCAGACTGCTTCCATCAACGAATTCAACTTCACTATGAAGCACGAGGTTCAAAAATATTAATGAAAGGAATCTGTTCAAAATGTAAAACACCAATTGAATTCGAAGTAGATGAAAATCATCCTGATTTATCCGATATCGGATTAAATCTTACTCCTCGGGTCGAATCTAGGCAATATCTTGTATCTGGCATAATTCCGATTGGGATCCATGTGGCTGGAACTGGAGAAGCGCGTTATTATACAATGGGGATCCCGATTTTCAAAAATATCAATCCCAAAGTAATTCTTCCTGTTATTTATTTCTATAATAAAACCACCATGAATACAGTTATTACCCGAAATCTGGAACAACAACTTATCGATCTTCAAATTCCTGGATTTTTAGATAATTTGAAAAATCTAATGAAAAATACTGGAAAATTCAATAAACTATGCAAGAAGCAGCAAAATGAGAATGAATTTTCAAATCGGAAAGAAAAAGCAATCGAATTATTAAAACAAGTCAAAATTTATCTCACTAAATTAGAAGAAACGTGTAACCAATACATAAAAGAAAATCCAAATTCTCCAAAATCGAAAATAGTGTCATATTACTTAAGCAATATGTTCGGAAAGATATCAAAAGAAAAACACGGCCAAGAAGCAGTCTTTAATTGGATAGATTTAAGTATAAAAAATGGCTTAACCCATCTTTTAGATGGCTATAAACGATTTTACAAGCCTTGGCTTCCTCCAGGGTTGGAGATTTTATTTTAACATTTCAAAGTTGACTTACTTATGATAAATACTTTCGCTAAAGAGAATATGGAACAAGCTTACTGGGATCTCCCTGCAACCTATTATGGTCCCAAATTTGATGCTCACACGCACATCTGGGATATAAAAGTGGCGGAACAACATCTGAAATATACCGAAGCTTTTAACATTCGAAAAACAATGGCCATTTTAGATGAAGATGTTGGCGGTAAATTGTCTCCAGATTTACACGATCGATTTATTTTTGCACGATTTTTACGTAATCGAAACATGATGAGTAATAATTCCCATGAAATGGCTGATATGGTGGATGAATATTATTCACAAGGCTATTCTATTATTAAATTTTGGTTTGCCCCAAGGTGGCGGGATTATGTTGAACAAGAACTGAAGATCCCCGTCGAAAAAATTAAGTTATCCAGTCCTATCTTTGAGCCCATTTATTCGCGAATCGAGGATTTAGGGCTCATTTTCCTTATACATAATAGTGATCCTGACCTCTGGTATGAAAAGAAATATCAACCAGAATCAAAATATGGATCAAAGAAGACTCATCTTCAAGATCTTGAGGGTGTTTTAAAAGCCCATCCCAAAATGAAAGTTCTGGGTGCACATTTTGCTGCTCAACCCGAACATTTAGAAAATCTTGGTAGGTGGTTTGATACTTATCCTAACTTCTACGTAGATGCAAGCTCGGCTCGTTGGATGGCCAGGGAGTTTTCCCGTAGACGATCTGACATTATCACCTTTTTTAAAAAGTATTCCGATAGGATTTTATGGGGAACCGACTTATCTTTCGGGGGTCAGAGTCGAAGTAATATTCCTGAATATTATTTTACGCGATATTTAACCTATCAAGTGTTATTAGAAACAAATCTCCAAGGAGTACCACTACCATTTCCCGATCCTGAAAATAAATTGGGAACTAACATAAATGGACTTAATCTTCCTTTAGAAATCCTTGAAAAAATTTACTGGAAAAATGCCCAAACATTTTTTAGTAAAATATCTTAAATTTTTTTATGGAAATTAGTTATGGAAAATTGTTATGGTGGATTGTCAAAAATCGAGTGCGTTATCCAAAATTTAAGAAGAAGTGCATGTATCATTCTGAACCAAATTTAATCTATGGTTTAACAGATCACCCCCTTGATTATAATGCAACAGCGGTTTTTGATATTTTCACAATTATAAGGAAATTCCTTGCTCGCAAACCTATTTCTATTCTTAAAATAAAATTGAAAGAAAAGAACAGAAATTCGTTCATATTTCAAGCAAAAGGTTATAACATAACCCAAAATCGCAATCTCAATATTGATTATCTGGAATATCTTACTGATGAGAAAGTCAAATTTACAGATTGCACTTTGCAAATTGATGTTCTAACAAATACAACATATCGTCTTAGACTTGCCATGAAGGATAAGATTCCTTTGCACAATACGCCTATGCTTTATGCAGATATTACTGATGAATCATTAACAACAAAATTTGAAGAATTACTGGACAAATATATAATATCAACATCAGCTCTTCAAATTCATGTGTTTAAAGAGGATTTTAAGATTCAGATTTATGATCACAATGGGCATATAATTACTGAATCAGGAAGTAAGACACATAATGAATTTGCAACGGCTACTGATTCATTTCCATTGGGGTTTGTTAAAAATCGAAAGCCAAAAAGGATGTATGCTGTTGAAAATTTCAATCTATTTCCCAATGAAGCAATATTTGGATTAGGAGAGAAATACGGTGCATTAAATAGAGTAGGACAAAATATTTCATTATGGCATCTTGAAGGCACTGGAAATACAACAAGCAGAGCTTACAAACACATTCCTTTTTACTTGAGTTCTCGTGGTTATGGGGTTTTCTTTAATGATTACAATCCAATGACATTTTGGATAGGCACAAAGGAAGTTTCTAAACTCCAAATGACCGTTGAAAATGATATAATGGATTACTTTTTCTTCTATGGGCCTACTCCAAAAAAGATACTTAAGAGTTATTCAGCTCTAACAGGTCGAGCAAGTATTCCCCCAAGGTGGTCTTTTGGTGTTTGGATGTCCCGTCTAAGTTATGGTTCCCAAAAAGAAGTTATTGACTTAGCAAATAAAATTAGAGAAGAGAAATACCCATGTGATATCATTCATATTGATACTAATTGGTTTACTCATGAATGGGCATGTGATTGGCAATTTGATAAAGCAAGATTTCCCAATGCTGAATTAATGTTTAAAACTTGCTCAGATCTAGGGTTTAAAATAAGCTTATGGCAATGTCCTTATGTTAATGATAGTCTAGCACTTTCTAAAGAAGGAAAGAAAGAAAATATATTTGCTAAAAATCGAGACATTTAAATTATAGGTAAACCTACCTTCTTTTTTTTGTAACTTTAATTTCTCTTTTTCAATACAACGATGCTCCCAATTTTTCTCGTTTTTTCCCCATAATTCAATAATAATTTATGTCGGTACCATCAGCGTCG
>JAUWMK010000294.1 GCA_030613185.1 Promethearchaeum sp. | reverse complement strand
TTTCCAACTCGACCGCTCCCGTGGAAGTGGGGCAATTCCATAATGGTGGATCTGCAAACGGCGTTTTTATTTCTGGGACCTATGCTTACGTGGCGTATGGTATAGATGGTTTAGAGATTTTTGACATTTCCGATCCGACCGACCCAGTGAAAGTGGGGCAATTCCATGATGGGGGATATGCAGAGAATGTTTATGTTTTGGGGGCGTATGCCTATGTGGCGGATGGTGAGGATGGTTTAGAGATTTTTTATATTTCGAATAATACTAAAGGCTCTTCAATACCTGGATATAATACTTTTTTACTCTTGAGTACTATGTCTGGGATTTCGGTAATTTTAATGCTTAAAAAAAGAAATTATTGAATTAAATTAAACCAAATTTTTGTTTTTTGTCTAATTCTCATTTTTATGGTGGATGAGTTTCAACTTGATAAAGCTCGCCATCACCCCATCAATCACCAAACACCGATAACGCTACTGATTCATTATAAACTTCTACAATTTTGATTTGTGCTGTAGATACAGACACACATTCCAAGCCCAAACGGAACAACAATTTTAATAACGTCTGCTAACGAATCGACTTCATTAAAATACTGAGCTATTGATCCGAGATTATTGTGTCTTTTCCATATGAGCAATACTCCAATAATTAAGGTTGAATCACTCTGTTTATTGCTTGTTAACGCACAGTTTCATCTGATTTTACATCTCCATCTTTCGTTTTTTCAAAAATATCATGAGCTTTATCAAAAATTATGATGAATTTTACTGACGTATATGGTCAATTTATAAGATTAAAGAGAAAAAACAACTGAGTAATTCTCAGTCAGTTGTCATCTGCACTGTTGAATTTTTATTTTTTCGTTGTTTATTCAAATCTTAAGCCTTCAATTGCAGATGTTTTGGAAGCGCGATATCCTGGAAAAAGTGGGGATAAAATTCCTGTAATTAGCGCCGTACCGACAGTAAATAATATAGTTTTTACAGTAAAAACTATTTCCATAGTAATAATTGATCGTGTTAAATTTTTAATAGGTTGAAATATCAAAAAATAACCCAAAACCATACCAAATAGACAAGCTATTAAATTTATAATAAGAGATTCGGTTAAGAATGTTCCAAAAATCCATTTTGGTTTTGCTCCAATAATTTTTAAGATTCCAATTTCTCTTTGTCGTTCTAATGAAATCATAGTGAAAATATTTATTCCTCCGATAACTGCAACAAAAATGGAAAGAATTGTGATTAAAAGTCCTAATAAATTAAACATATTGAATAATTTTTTGTTTGATTCTAACCAGTAGCTCATAGATGTTACAGCAAAACCTCTTGTTTTTACAGGTTCATATTCACTTAAATCATTAGCTATTTCTAAATCAAGCTCAGCATTATTTAGACTAATATAAACAGTATTAATACTATCTTCTAAATAAAACATTTTTTGAACACTTGAAAGTGGGGCATAGACCATTGCACCTCCATTATTAGTATCACTACAAATTCCTATTACTGTAAAATTAAGAGCACCCATTGGATTTGAAAGCGTAATATTCTCTCCAACTTTAATTGGTTTGACCGCATAATTGGTGTTAAACTTCTCTGTAATAACGACAAAATTTCTATTCTCATCAGAACTCGTAAGCCAACGTCCTTCATAAATATCAAATACACTGAAAATATTTGCATCTGTATCTACTCCTAATAAGCTAATTTTTGAACTATTTGCTTTATCATACTGATATATATCTGCCCCAACCCATAAAATTGGAGAAATTTCTTTGATTTCAGATGAATAATTACTATGTTCCTTATAATTATTTAATATTTGAAGAACTTCTGACTTATTTGTTGGCTCCGAACAATCTATTATAATTTGTGGTGGAAAACTATAAAGAATATTTTCAAGTCCAGAAGTTGCACTATCAAATCCAACTTGAAATCCAAATACCGTTCCTATAGCAAAAGCCATTAAAAAAACGGTTAAAATAAACCTACCTTTATTTCGGGTGGTGTTTTTTAAGGAATATTTAGCAAACATATTGCCAGAACTGGATCTTCCGTGTTGTTTTTTGATTTTTGATTTTCCATGAAAAAATTCCATTGGACTAATTCCTAATACTTTAAGGATAATTGGTATTGAAAATAGAAATGATGATAATATTGGTATTAAGAAACCTATTAATATTGCATCAAATGGTACCAGAAATTCAATATGACTTAAAGCAAATGGATTTTTTAAAAAATCTAAAACAATATAACTCCCTCCAATAGATAAGATCAAACCCAGAATTGATCCAATCAGTCCCAATATTAACACTTCGGTAATATAAATCATAAAGATATGTTTTCGTTGCCCTCCAATTATTTTTAATAAGGAAATATCCTTTCTTTCTTGGGAAATGGTCATATGAATTGTACTTGCAGTTAAAACACCTCCCAAAAAAATTCCTATAATTGTACTAAAAATAGAAATTAATCCTATTATATCCAACATATCGGAACGCCAATCATCTGTTTCTTCAAGAATAACAACATTTTCAACAAAAATTTCTTCTTCTTTGAATTTTTCCACTAAATCATTAAGTACATCTTCGGTTTCAATGTTTTCTTCAGTTTGAATGTAAATTTCATTAAATAAATCTGAATTTCCCATCAAACTTCCTAGTTGATTCATTGAAATCCAAATTGCCATATAATTATTAAAAGAAAAACCAGGTGCCCATACATCTCGCGCAAGTCCTACTATTGTCATAGGTAGATCTATTTCTGTATTAAAAGAGAAAGAAAGTTTATCTCCAATCTCTAAACCTAAAGCATTAGCTGCAGAAATGTCGCAAATTATTTCATTAGTTTCATTGTTTGGCCATCTTCCTTCTTCTAATAATATGGATCTCATAGATGTTTTATCTTTTTGAAGTTCTAAATCAAAACCCTCTAATTTAACTAATTGAGATTCATTTTTTATCTCTGTAATGCTTGATTGGTAATAACCCAGTTCATAATCTTTTAACCCAATTATATTTTCGACATAAGCAGGAGACCATATTTCATCTCGAAAAAATATAATTCCATCTGGTGAATTAGAATCTCCGTATAAATCTTCTGCGGATTTGGTTATATTATGACTAGCAATACTGAAACCTGTAGTACTTATTACTGCTATTGCCAAACCTAATATCGTAAATAATGTCTTTGATTTATGTTGTGTTAAATCATTCCATGCTTTTCTAATTATCATTTATCTCAACTTATTTTATTTTATTTTATTTTATTTTATTTGCTTATTTTCATTAATGATCTCATTTCGAGTAATCTTGCCATCAATAATCTCAATAATTTGATCGGAGTAAATTACCACACTAGGATCATGAGTAACCACAATAACTGTTCGATTTTGCTCTTTTGCTATTTTGTAAAGGAGTTTTAAAATTTCTTCACCATTTTTAGAATCCAAGTTTCCTGTAGGCTCATCTGCGAAAATTAGTTCGGGTTCGTTCACTAAAGCTCTGGCGATTGCGACTCTTTGCATTTGACCACCAGAAAGCTGATTTGGGTAATGATTTAGACGATCCCCTAATCCGATTTCTAATAAGATTTCTTTTGATTTTTTAAATCTTACTTTTGGAGCCATTTTACTAAAATAACCTGCAATCATCACATTTTCTAAAACGGTCAATGTTGGTAATAATCCAAAAAATTGTAAAATAAATCCAACATGTTCTGATCTGAATTTTGCTAAATAATTCTCACTTTTTCCTAATAATGATTTTCCTAATACTTCTAATTTCTGATCTTTATTTTGTGAAGGATGGTCTAAACCAGCAAGCAAGTGAATTAGAGTAGATTTCCCGCTTCCAGAAGGACCTATTATCGAAACAAATGAACCCTTCATAACAGTTAGCGATACATTATTTAAAGCAATTGTTTCCGCTTCACCGATATTATATATTTTATTAATGTTATCCACTTCAATTATTGAATTTCCATCAATATCCTCTATTGGCATCATGATAAATAGTAAAATATTTAGAATGCATATACATCTTTTAGAGTCCGAATTTTATCAAAAAATGAAAATTTGGGAAATAATTTCTCAAAAAGAAAAAACTATCTCATATTCTCAGAAATTGATATTTTTCTGGATAAGATTTTTTTTTTCCTAAAAATGTGATTTGTTGAATTTCGTGAACTACAATTGCCAATCTTTCTTAATTCGATATTTTGAGATATGTAAACTTATAAAAGTGTCTTTTTAGACGGGTTGTTTGAGTATTATTTCGATGATAGGACCGCATGAGATCCCGAATGACAAAAAAATTTGCACACACTACGTAACTTGCAAATGATCTGTTTTTCAATAAATTTAATTAACAGAAAATTTCTTATGGTGGATGAGTTTCAACTTGATAAATGATAAAGCTCACCATTAGCTCTATTAATAATCTTTAGGAATTAATCCACATCCTCATATAGAGTTTTTTCCATATTTGATAAATTTGTTAATCATTATTAGTCCTATTGGATTTATTAAAAATCCATTTCCAGAGGGGTAAAAAATGAATGATTTTCCCTTTATATTCTTTTTTTGCTTCATAGGTCCACGAAATAATTAAAATCTTATTACATCCCAATTCAGAACTCGCTTTTAGTAAATTATCTACTTCGCGATCCGGGATGTTTTTTTCATCATGAATTTCACATACTTGAATTAACTGAACTATTTTCCCAGATTTAAGTAACACAAAATCTATTTCGTGATTATTGTAGTCCGACCAATAACATATTTGATCAATTCGATTCCAATATAATTTTCTGCGTAAAAGTTCTATTGCAACGAGATTTTCCATTAATCGTCCTCGATCTTTTGTAATTCTGGTCGAAATAACGTCAATGATCCCGTTATCAATTGCATATATCTTTTTTGGCGATAAAATCTGGGTTTTTAGTTTAAATGAAAATTTTTCGATTGTAAATATTATGTAAGCTTCTTGTAAATAATCTATATATTTTTTAATTGTATGTATATCTTGAATTGCAAATGTTTTCTTTAATTTGGTATATGTAAACAAGTTCGCAAAATTCCCAATTAAATACCGAGCAATGTCTTTGAATTCATTTATTTTTTTTATTCTATGTCGAATAATAATATCCTTTTCAATAATATTACTATAGATATTACGCACAATCATTTTACCGAATTTATAATATTCGGGAAATCCCCCCTTAATCATGTATTCATCTAACTCTTTGATTATTTTTGCTTTACCTGAGGTAGAATAAACTAATTTAGAACGACTGGTTTCATTCATAATATCGAATTTTTTAAGTTGGAGCACTTCTTTAAAAGAAAAAGGAAGAAGAACAAAATGTATATAGCGTCCTGTCAAATGTGTTGATAGTTCTCCAGAGAGTAAATTCGCATTACTTCCAGTTATTATTACCTTTTTAGTTCGTCTGAGTCGATTTACAAAAAGCTCCCAACCAGAGATATTCTGAATTTCATCAAATAAAAAGAATTCGATATCACCAAATAACTGTTGGCTTGCTATTAGGATATCATTCAAATTTTCGGCTTTAAGCGATATTAACCGTTCATCATCAAAATTAATAGCTAAAATTTTTAATTTTTTGCTTGTAAATCTTGCTAATGTCGATTTACCAGCCCGTCTCACACCCAAAATTGCTACTATATTGGGATAATTTAGTGATTTTTTTATCTCGTTTATTGGAAAATCACGCTTTATTATTTCGGATATGTTTAAAATTTCATTCAATTCTTGTTTTTGATCAATAATAATATTTTTCCACAGTTCTATATCCATTAATAACATTCCATGAGATTTGTTTAATAAATTATAAATAAAATATGTATATAAATGTTCGTTAATCTTTGTGATTATAAATCACTAATTTTAATCTAATCTTTGTGATTACAAATCACTAAATTTAAATTTCTAATATGATAATATAAATTTCTATGGGAATGAGTGATTATTCAAATTATAAACTTGAAAAATTTTTCACATTCAATT
>JAUWMK010000071.1 GCA_030613185.1 Promethearchaeum sp. | reverse complement strand
CTGAATTATTAAAAGATTTTCAAATTGAAGTCGAATGGGAAAGTAAAAAACCAGAAAATAAAGAAAAAGATATAATAATTATAAATTCTGATAAAGAAAAAGAGGGGTATGTTTTAAATATTGAAAAAGAAGAAATAATTATCTATGCAGCTTCATTAAATGGTCTGTTTTATGGATTTCAAACCCTTAGACAAATTATCCTAGGTGTTTCTCATTTCAAATCTGAAACTATTGAAGGATTCATTCTACCTCAGTTAAATATTGTAGATTGGCCATGTATGAAAATAAGAGGCATAGCTGACGATATTTCACGTGGGCAGGTACCTACAATTGAAAGTGCTAAGCATTTCATCAGAGACATTAGTCGGTTTAAAAATAATTATTATTCACTTTACATGGAAGATATGTTTAAATGCTCAAAACATCCAAAAATCGGAAAAAACCGCGGTGCCTTTACTTCTGAAGAGTTAATTGAATTGGATCGTTATGCAAAATCACGTTTTGTTACTTTGATGCCGATTTTTGAGACTTTGGGTCATTTTGATAACATTTTATCTATACCCGAATATCAATCCCTTGGAGAATTCCCCGGGGCTCAATGTTTATCAATAGCAAATGGAAATATTTATCCTCTTTTACGTGATTTTATTGGTGAATTAAGCCCTTGTTTTTCTTCTAAAATGTTTCATATTGGTGGTGATGAATCTTTCGATTTGGGACATGGAAATTCAAAAGATTTAATTAAAGCAGTTGGAATGGATAGAGCTTTATTAGATCATTTCCGGAAGATATATAATATTGCTAAAGCAAGCGGAAATGAAAAAATAATTCTATATCATGATGTAGTTATGAAATATCCGCTTCTACTTAAACAATTACCAAAAGATCTAATTTTTATGTATTGGGATTATATACCCAAGAAAAACTATGCAAAAATTAAGAAAATAGTAGAATCCGGATTTCCTCTTATTGTTAGTCCTTCAATGTTATGCTGGAGTAGGCATTTTCCTAATTATAATGTTTCGGCTGTGAATATTATTAATATAATTGAATATGCAAAAAGTCTTATGAAGGATTCAGACTTAATTCTCGGCCAATTAAATAGTACTTGGGGTGATTTTTCCAATCATAATTTGCGAGAAAATAATATATATGGTGCAATTCTCTCAGGAACTGCCAGTTGGACTATTCTAAAAATTGACTATAAGAAATTTATTAGAGATCTTGGTTATTGCTTTTTTGGATTGAATAATCTAAATGATATAAATGATTTTTATCATATATTCTTTAATCTGATCGATATCAATAAGCTTTATCAGAATAAACCTTCAATAGCTTTTCAGAAATTTTATAACATTTTATATCGCCATCCATTTTACGATGAAAGCCTTAAACCAAATTGTAGAAATTATAAAAAAATATTATCAATCACAGAGGAGATTGTAGGTAAATTTATTAATTTAAAGGAAAAAATTTCTATAAATACGGAATATCTCTCTTATATCGAATATTCGATAAAAATTGCCCAGTTATTTGCTGAAAAAGACAAATTTAAAGTAAGAATAAATTCAAAATTGAAGGACTATGAATCTGGAGCAATACCATCTAAAACTATTGAAGAAATTTCTATAAATCTAAATCAATATAAGAATAAAATCCATGATCTGTTGATCGAATATGAAAGATTATGGAAATTATGTGCGAAAGAACCGAATTTACAATATCCGTTGTCTAAATTTAAAAATCTATATAAATTTGTTGAAGAAAAAGAGAAACAAATCGAAAATAATATCACTTTCAAAAATCCACTATTGCCTTCCGCTTATATCTGGACTAATGAACGAATCTCCCATCCAAAATCAAGATATTTTCGAAAAGAATTTAATATCGAGGGAGAAATCCTTGAGGCAAAAATTCAAATTATAATTGATAATTTCGGATATATTTCTATTAATGGAGAATTTGTTGGATCTGTTTCAAGTCGTTTTTCAGTTTCAATTTTACCTTTGAAAAATTCTATTCGCGTTTTTGATATTAAATCCTATTTAAAAAAAGGCAATAATGTAATTGAGATAGAAGCTAACCATTATCTCGAATCTAGGGGATCTTTAAATGTATATATCGAGTATAAAGAAGAAATATCAGATGGTTTGCTTCAAAATTGTGAAATTATTTCAGATTCTTCATGGGTATACTCTTTTAATAATTCTACTACAGAAAGAATATGGAAAAAGGTTAAAGTTCTCGGTTATTCACCAAAAGTTAATAGCTATATTTACAAACCTTCTTTAATAGATGGAGAAAGAAGTTATACAGAGGATAATTTTGGGTTAAAATCTAAAGTATACTTCGTCTCTCATTTATTATTTGGTAGATTTCTTGCAAAAATAATTAGATTTTTCACATTATAAGATAAGATAAAATTTTTTAATTCTTAATCCATTTATTCCATTTATTATGGAACTTTTGTTTATAGATTGTGAATATTCGGGCATTTCGGGGGATTTATTGTTATCTGGCTTAAGTTCCATCGTCGGAATTGATAAAGTAAAAACATATCTCATCAAAATACTAAATAGCCTCCCAATCAAGCAAAAATTTTCAATTGATTTCATTTCTAAGAAAACACACGGCATTGAAGGAATTTATATGGATTTTTCTATCGAAAATCAAAATTTAAATTCTCATCTAGCTACAATAACCTCCGAAAAAGAGCAAAATTTAGTTGTTCGTCCGAAAAAACATCACCATTCATCATATAAAATTCAGGATATGAGAAAAGATCTTAATTTATCTTTAAATTTATTTGATTCCAAAGAAACTACTAAGAAATGTGCAAGACTTGCATTAGAAAAAATAATTTCTGCAGAATCTCAAGTTCATGGTGTTCCATTAGAAGAAGTTCACCTGCATGAAATAGGTTCGATAGATACAATTATCGATATTACAGGAGCCATGTTCTGTTTACAAGAATTGGGTGTTTTCAATCAAAAAGAACCAACTAAAATTTATATATCACCAGTTAATGTGGGTAATGGAAAAATTAAAACAGCACACGGAATTATGCAAGTTCCTGCTCCAGCAACTGCTAAAATATTAGAATTAGACCAAATTAGTTTCATTTTTGGAACTATTAATTTTGAACTAGCTACACCTACTGGGGTTGCAATATTAGCTAGCCTTAAGGAGTTAAATTTCCTTTCAGAGAAAAAACCATCTTTTCCATATAAAATAAAAAAGATTGGTAAAGGAGTTGGGAGTTATAACCTACCCAATCAAGCAAATTTGCTGCGAATATTTTATGGTCAGAAAGAAAACCTAAACCGCATTGACAATAAAAAAATTCAATATATGCCAATTTTTAATTTAGAGACAAATGTAGATGATGTTCGAGGCGAAATTCTTGGTTATCTAATCACCAAATTGATGGAGCAAGGTGCTTTAGATGTCAATATTATTCCAACCATCACAAAAAAAAATAGACCAGGATATCTAATATCTGTTATTACAAATGAAGATAAAGTTGAAAGACTGACAGAATTGTTGATTAAAGAAACGGGAACCTTAGGAGTTAGATTATTAAAACAACAGAGATATTGTTTGGAGAGAAAGGTTAATGAACATAAAATTTCAATTGAAGGGCATAATTTTGTAATTCATGAAAAAATAGCTATGGACCAAAATGGAAATATCGTTCAAAAAAAAATGGAATTTGAAGATCTCAAAAATGTCGCTGATAAATTACATCTATCTATTCGGGATGTTGAAAACATAGTTGATAGTTTAATTAAACAAATAAATTTCTAGACATTGGGAAATTATTAAATAATTGTGATGATTTTAATAACAATATACTAACTAGGATTTGATTTTTATTCCAATAATTTCATTCAACATAAGCGATAATCTGAAGACGTTTTTAAAACGCATGGTATCCCAGAAAGAATATAAGAATAATTCATATGTAATTCGAGAAGCCCTTATCCGTTTAATGAATGAGAAAGATGGGGCATTAAGTGGACCTGGAGCTATTGATGTAGAAAGTGAAATTCATTTGGATCCTTCTTCTTTACTCCCAAAAATGTCTGCTAGTCTTTTGGTTTCAATCAAAGTGGGAGATTCAAAAACAGAGAAAAAAATCAATAAACTCGAAGTTAGCTATCATGATACGATAATTCATAAAATTTCCTTTAGTATTGGGGATTTTAAGACAATTACATATGTTTTAGAGAATAATTTACCTGTTATTCAAGGGTTTATTACAGAGTTAAATTCCCTAAAAGACCTCCAATCTTTCAGGTATATTATAAATACTCCGCAAGAGTAAAATGCGGCTATTTCTTTTTCAACAAACAATAAAAAAACGCATCTAAATCATCACGATTAGGGTATACTCTACGAGTTTTTAGAAGTTCTATCCCAAATATTTTATTATTAATATTATCAAATCCCGGGTGTCCAAAATCCTCGTTTGGTTCTATTATTTCAATATTTCTATTATTCGTCAGCGCGTCTGCTATTACTCCTTCATTCTCTTGATAATGAAAAGAGCAAGTGGAATACATTAAAAGCCCTCCAGGTTTCAGAATTTCAATAGCAGTTTTTAATAATTTTTTTTGTATTCTCACCATTCGATTTATATTCAAATCGTTTTTGGATTTTTTCAAAGTGGGATCCACTCGAATTATTCCACTTCCTGTGCAAGGTGCATCTAATAATATTTTATCGGGAATAAATGTGGATTTTAAAAAGGGTCTGAGCTGACTTGAATCATACGGAAAAATTATACAATTATTAATACCCATGCGTTTTACATTCGAACTTAACGATTTAATTCTAGATTCCTTATTATCTACTGCAATAATTATTCCTTCTTGGTTCAAAAACTGGCCTATTTGTGTTGTTTTACTTCCAGGAGCAGCACACATATCTAAAATATTATCACCAGGTTCAGGGTAAAGTAGATGAACAGGGACCATAGATGCTAGACTTTGAATATAATAAAACCCTTGAAGATACTCATGAGTATTTCCAAGCCCAATTCTGGTTTGTGAAGAATCAACGTGAAATGCATAGTCAAATTGTGTTGGTTTTAAACGAAAACCTTTTTTTCCTAACAATTCTTTAAGTTTTTCTGGAGTAGTCTTAAGAGTATTAACCCTAATGGTTTCACGAGGTTGCCTGTTAAATGCATTTATTACCACTAAATGTTCATCAGGGAAATTTATCATTATTTGTTTGATCATAAAGGGAGAATAATTATATCTTTCTGCCAATTCAAGGATTTTCTCGGAATATTTTGTATCTGTCATTTTTTAGCCCCCTGTTCTTAAATAATATCCCGCGTCGATCAAGTTCATAAGTGAAACGTTAAAATTTTGAGATCTGCTATGAACATCCCATTTTTTTTGCCCAGGTTCTTCAGGTTTTTTTTTCCCTGCCTGTTTAACTAATAGCAAAGCAATTCCAATGTAATTATTTTTTTGATTTAATACAAAAATTATCTTTTTCTTTATCAGTTTTGATGTATTGCTAATTACATCTTCAAAAATGATCTCCTTTCCATAAAGAAAGGATCTTTCTCCCTTTGCATTCAATTGAAGTGATTGAATATCTTTTAGTAATTCGGGATTTTTGTTTATTATAAACTCATATATGAAACGTCCCCCTTCATATGAAAGGAAAAAGGCTCTAACATATCCAGAATGAGTTCTTTTTGGTCTTACATATCCCAAATGAATACCAGCATGCATCAAAGGCAAATCTTTTGAAAGTTTTTTTACCATTTTGCTCATGGATGTTGGAACAAGGAAAATATCGCGAGCCCTTCCCTCAAATTGATATAAAACGTAATTATTGCTTTGAGCAAATAGATCATATAGATTTGGTGCAATGGTTATAAAATAATCTTTAATCATCTTTATATTTGTTGAATTTAAGGTAACAAATTTTGTTTCGCGCATTATAGTGCGCTTTTGATATGATTTAGTTTTATTTTTCGGAGGATAATTGCTTTTTTTGATAATATTTTTGCTTTTAGGCCTAGTTGAACCTTTAAAATCCTTCCTACCATTGCGATCCATTTTTAATTATCATTTTTTTTAATGGATCATAACCAATTAATTTTTCTTAACTTTTCTTAACAAATTTGAACTAAATTTTAATTAACTAAAAGTTATCAAAAGGCTCTAATTTTTTAGTCAAATCATTTTAAATATTTGAATTACGTTGATTAATTTGGAAAAACAGAGATATATCTGATCCAAGTTGGTGGAAAAATATGGTTAACAAAATGGTTGCTAAAAAAGATGTGAAAGAATTGCTTGACATTCTAATTAATGATCGGGAAATGATTTCTAAGATAAAATATAATCAATGGAAGGAAATGCATCAAACTATTTCAACTGTTACAGATATAATTGAAGATGAACTTAAAGATTGGCATGGATCCCAGAAATTTGTTGTAACAGGAGTAGAAATCCTTTACAAATTGCGAAAGCAAACAGATGAATTTATTAAATTATGTGAAGAGCGATATAAATTAAATAAGGGTTGGAAAGGCACAACAGGAGATTGTGCAGATGCATTTGATAATTATAGAAAAGATACCATCCCTCTCATTCTAACGATGTCAAGCCATTTTGAATCTGATCACTACTTACGTTTGGAAATTGAAGAAAAATTAAGAGAACATAATTACCCTGTGCTTTCTTAAATATAAAAGATGCTCCCATTCATTCGATTGAAATGCCCTCTCAATTAATTTTCTCTTCATACAATTTTATAATTGAAATTCTATGTAAATATCAAATCCATCCATCTTAAGAAAGAAAAAAAATTAAACAGGAATATCTCGTTTATTAAACACAATTATAGAGGCAAAAAGCAAAATCACAGAATATCCAAATAGAATTAGGAAATCTCTTATGACAGTTTCGTCGAAATTATGGGAAACTATAATTCTTGAGGGGTCATAATAAAAGAACAAGCTAAGGTACTTAATATCTTGAATTCTATCATCAAAAAAGCTATAAAAGGTACCTATTACAAAGAATAAAACCAGAATCCCGAATGCTATCCCTGTTGCTTTCTTTCTATTAAGAAAGACTGAAAAAAAGAAGGAAGTTGTAGTTAAAGAAACTATAAATAAAAATGCCCAGGTTAATCCCCAAAAGAATTCAGCTAAATTTATAACTTGATCTTGAAGATTGGGGGCAACTGCTATCATTAGAAAGGTTACCATTAACATGAAAAATATAACGAAGAAAATTGAAAAAAGAAATCTCATATATCTTCCGATGACGAATTCCCATCGTTTCAATGGTTTGCTTAATATCAAATCTATTGTCTTATTTTCTATAGTAGATGGTATATCTTGTCCTGCTTGTAGGATAAAATAAATCCCAAGCCAAATCCAAATCATTGAAAGAAATTCAATTGTGAAGAAGCCACCAAATGTCCCAAGATCCATTGCACCACCCATCATTTCCATAACAAGGGGAGGCATTGTGTCCATATATCCTTCCAATTCCGAGAATGAATCTGGATCAAAAATTGCTGTAATCATTAAAATAAACGCGCCCATAAAAAACGACACTTTTAGGACACTTTTAAAGTTCTTTTTGATCTCAATTAATGCAATAGTATGAACTTTCATTTGCTTTCCTCCTCCATATTTTCAATATTTTTTTCTTCTTCGTCATAATATTTCATAAAAATCTCCTCTAAACTCGAATTGTTTACATTGAAATCTTTAATATATTCTCCTGCCCATTCCTTTTCGCTAACGGCATGTAATAAAAATCTTTTTTTCTCAGGTGGAATTAAAATTTCAACACTGTTGGCACTCTGTGATTTGATTGTAGCGCTTGGACATTCATTTTGTAGATATATCAAAAAATCCTGTAGTCCTTTATTTGTTGTGAATTCTAATTGAAAACTCTTTAAACCCTTCTCTTTGAGTTCAGAGATATCAGAGATTTCAACTATTTTGCCTTCACGGATAATTGCGACTCGATGACAATTTTTTTCAATTTCAGAAAGGATATGTGAGCAAATAAAAATTGTACAATTACTTCGCGCTTGCTTTTCTTTCAAAATTTCAAAGAATTCTGCTTGAATTAACGGATCTAAACCCGCTGTTGGCTCATCTAAAATTAGTAATTCAAAATCACCCATTAATGCTGTAAGTATTCCAACCTTTTGTTTGTTTCCTTTGCTTAATACTTGAATGGGTCGAATAACATCTAGCTTTAATCTTTCAGCGATTTTTAAAATCTCATCCAAGTTGAACGAAATATCATATAATTTACTTAAATATTTACAAATTTGAATAGCATTCAATTCAGGATCTAAACCAAGTTCTCCTGGAATATAACCAATGTGATTGCGATATGTTGTATCTTTATTTGGGTTGATTTTTTTACCTAATAAAGAAATTTCTCCAGTTATACCTCTTAATAGACCTAAAATACCTCTGATAGTGGTGGTTTTTCCCGCCCCATTTGGTCCGAGAAATCCAAATCGTTCTCCTTTTAATACACTGAAGGAAATATCGTCTACTGCTTTAACAACTTTCTTTCGGGTTCTATAATATTTAACCATGTGATCTACGCGGATTGCTTCTTTTACTTCCATTTCTTCCATATTTAGAATCAAACAATGGGGTTATTTAAAATTACTTCAATTTTAAAAAGTGAAGAAAATTGCATCTATTAGGCAAATCTGGTGATTATTTATTGATATTGCTTCTAAAAAAACCGAAGAGTAAATAGTGAAAAAATTTGAAAATTATTCCTCTAAATTATAAATAACAAGTCCAGAAAGCACTTTAGGATCAAACCAAGTACTTTTCGGAGGCATAACCCCTCCAACATCTGCAATGGCTTCTAAATCACGAATATCAACAGCATAAAGGTTGAAAAATAAGTCATTTCCCTCTTCTGATACATATTTTTCCATTTCTTTTGGATTATCTAATCCCCCAACAAAGAAAATATTTTTATGGGTGCGAGGATCCTCGATACCAAGAACTGGGCTAAAAATTTTATCTTGAAGAATCGCAACATCCAATGAATCTCTTATATTTGCAAATTTCTTGCTTTTTACACTTAATTTATACCAATTTCCTTTACAGCATAAAGCGACCTCATGTTTTTCTTTCGGATTGAATTCCTCATTAACTGGGGTGATACAGTAAATTGCAGTAAGTTTATGCATGAAATCTTCTTCAGATATCGGTAATTTCCTAATGACTCTGTTGTATGCCATAACTTTGATTTGGTCATCTGATGAAACATAATTTAGTAAATATTCCCAAGGTTCTTTACCTGTAGGTATTTTTCCTTCTTTTAATTTCAACTTTCGATATTCATTTGCGCTAGCACAACGATGGTGACCATCTGCAATATAAAGTTTTTCGTTTTTGAAGAGTTCCTTTAGTTTTTTGATAATTTCTGGATCAGATTCCTTCCATAATATCTGTCTATATCCATATTTTTGAAAATCAAATAATGGTTCATGTTTCTTAATATCTTCCATAACTGAATTTATCTTTTCATTTGTTCTAAATACGTTCCACACTAATCCAGCAGCCATGTGGGTAGTTGAGATATGTTTTGTTCGATCTGCTAAGGGTTTTGCTCTTGTATATTCGTGTTTGAGAATTCCCTTTCCATTATCATAATCTTCCAATGAACTTCCCATTATAAATCCTTGTTGACTGAAATCTGGTGATTCTTGACGATAGAGAAATATTGAGTGTGTTTTCTCTTGAATAATTGCCTTACTTTCTTTTAATTGAGCAAAAGCTTTCTTAGCATTTTCATATACTTCATCACCAGTTCCATCGGGTAAAATTAGATGGATAAGTGAGTTTGGGTTTTTCTTCAGTTCCAATTCTTCTTGTTTTTCGATAATATCATAAGGATTTGTGCAAAATTCCTTCGGATTTTTAGGAAGAAAAGGTTTTAGAGGAGATATTTTTACCATATTTGATCAAATTTTTCAATTTTTTTCAATTTTTTGTTTAGGCAAAATTTTTTATCTTGTAATCATTTAACATTATAGAGAAAGCCCCTTAGTGTAGTGGCCAAGCATCGAGGGCCCTGACCCCTTTGACCCAGGTTCGAATCCTGGAGGGGCTATATAATTAAATCCTTATTAATTTTCCATCATGAATATGTAATTCATGAAAATCTCGGTTTTAAAATATTATTCTGAAAGTGATATTGTGTATGTATGAAATAGAAACTAAAATTAAAATTGTCGATATTGATTTATTAAAGAAGAAATTAAAGGAACTTAAGGCCAAAAAAAGTGATATTTTAGATCAAGTTGATACTTATTATAATTATCCTGTAGAATCTCGTGATTTTTCAAAAACGGATGAAGCTTTACGCTTAAGAAAAACAATTGAATCTGATCCAAAAACACTCAAGAAGCTTGAAGAAGTTGTCGATTTAACGTATAAGGGACCAAATTTGGATAAAGAAATAAAAACCAGAATAGAACATGTTTGTCACGTGATTGAGGCAGAGAAAATTAAAGAAATTCTAAAAGCCTTAAGTTTTAAGGAAATTATATCAATCAATAAGCACCGTGAAGCTTATAACCTTGATTACAATGGTAATAAAATCGAAGTATTGATAGATACCATAGAATACTTACCCGGATCATTTTTTGAAGCTGAAATTTTGGTGAAAGATGAAAAATTGATTGATTCTTATAAGAATGTCTTATTTTCGTTTATTCAAGAATGTGGATATTCAAAAAAAGATATACTCTCAAAAACCTATTTGGAAATGGTTCTTGAAAAAGCTGTGGAGGAAAATTAGAAGTACTCGGTTGTTTCTTCTTTAATTTTCTTTTTAAACTCTAAAATAAAACTTGAACGCTCAAGTGCTAATCCTTTACTATAATCTAAGAATATTCGTGACTCCAATTTTAAAATTTTTTCATTAATATGTGCGATAACTTCTGTTATACCAAAACCCTTTTGACCTTGATACGCGCATACACGAAAAAGTCCTACAGCTCCGAGTGCATCTAATTTATCAGCATCCGATGCAATCCGGGCTTCGAGTGTTTGAGGTTTTCCCCCCATAGAATAACTATGTCCCAATATCCCATGCCTTATTTCTTGGATATCTTGCGATGAGAAATCTAATGATTTTAAGAAATCTCCCGCAGATTTAGCTGATAATATTGCATGGTTTTTCTTTTTCTTTTCTTCATCAATCCTTCCAATATCATGCAACCATATAATGCATTCAATCAACGGCCAAGACCCTCCTTCATGCGCATGGATTCGTCGGGCATTCTGGAGAACTCTTTTTATGTGGGGTAAACCATGTAAACCTTCAAATTCTGGATACTGTTCTTTTGCGTATTCCTTTATTTTAGGGATAAAAGGAATTAAATGATCAAAATTTTCACTCATAACTAAAAAAAAAAAAGCTCCTAATCATAAAAATAATTCGAAAAAGGTAATAATTTTGGAAAAAAGAATGTAATTATTTCTCAATATAGGGATATTTCTCAGTTATATCTGTTATCCAAACATTTTCAGATTTTGGATTGCAGTTTGTATATTTCCAGTTTACATTTCCAATTTGCCAAACTCCCTCATCATTTTGTCCTATTTCAACTTTTAACACAATTCCATAGAAATAATGTTCTAATTTCTCCCAAATACAGAAATCCCCTAAACCGTATGCAATAAGTTTATTGATGCTGTTGTTAAATGTTGATATTGGTTGTGGGCAATGACTATGATGTCCGATTATCGCATCGAATTTCTTTATTGTTTCATTTCCGATATTAACTATTTTGGGTCGAGGATTTAATTCTAGTTCATAACTCCAATGAGGATATAATATATTGAATAAATCTGGATCGATATATTGATCAGTTTCTTCAAATTTTACAATATAGTTGCATTTTTGGTTTGACCACATTGTTCCTCCAATTATTCTTATATCATCTCGGATGTCAATAAAAGGATTATCTTTCACGCCAAACACTTTATATCCATGCGATTTGATCTCATTGATTGATTTAGTAAATTTTTTTCTACCGAAATCTCCTGCATGGTTATTAGCTAGAGATAAAAAGAAGCGATTGGGATCAAATAAAGTGCTAAGTGCTTCTAAAACTTGAGATACGTGTTGTTGGGCCATGAAAGCTCCTTTTTCATCTGTTAACGTAGCTTCAAAATTACCAACACAATAATCACATTCTTTTACAAAATCTTTTAGTGATTGACCAATAATTAAATCCTTACCAGTCATATCCATGATATCGCCGATAAAGGCAATTTTATATTTTGGAGTGATATTTTCATTTAGAATATGACTATTTGGAATGTTTTTAACGATATCTTTATTTTTTTTGCTAACTCCAAAATAATTTCGTTTAAACCAGCCAAGAGTTTCTTTTAAAGTGTAAGGACTTGCAATATATTTAAGCTTAGGTTCTGATTCTTCATTCATATTTAGAGTCCAAGCTCCTTTAAATCATTTTTTATCGTAATCATCTTTTCTGGAGTTAAATTGTAGGTTTTCCAAGCTATAAATGCTGCAATAAAAAGGCCAATTGCTGGAATCCAAGTAAATGAAGCTAAAATCCCTGCTTTTGCTGTCGATGTTATTACTGGATTTTTAGGATCAAAACGTGTTAAAATATGAACAATCGTGAAGATAATTGTTTGAAAAACATATCCCAAACGATCGAAAAATGTAAAAACACCTGCGTATATGCCTTCCTTTCGCTTTTTTGCATTTAAACTTGCTTCATCGATAATATCACAAAACATCAACATTATAGAAAGAAATGCTGCAGACATCGTTGCTCCTAATAACACCATACATATTATTGCTCCGTTTAGATCTGAGATTAGAAGGATTAAAAATGATGCGCAAGCAGAAGATAATAATCCAATTATCATAGTTTTTTTATTTCCGATTTTAGCAATTACAATATTCCATATTGGAATCGAAAAAAGAACAGAAACAAACCAAACAATCATTAATACCATATCTCCATTTGAATCTTCTGGTAAAATCAAGATATAATTCGTCCAATATAATATAGAAGAAATTAAACAAGCATTAAATGTTGTATTCAGAACACCGATTGTAACTACAGATCGAAAGTTCTTCAGTTTCATAGCTTCTTTTATTGTTGTAAAAAATGGTTCCTTTTCTTCAATTTTAGTCGCTCGAGTAATCATGTTTTTGCTTTCTTTAACTCCCGGTATACCCAAAATAAAGAATAGTATTCCGATTCCCACTAAAACAACTGCTCCTTTCCAATAAGAACTCGGATCTCCATCGATTATTAAAACTAAGGGTAAAGCTGTTCCAATTACATTTGCTAATCTTTGTAATACTTGGCCTATGCTCGTGTTTTTATTTCTTTCGGGTTCACTTTGAAACTTTTCTGGGTATAATGCCATTATATTACAGCTAGACATGGTGTAAAATAATTCATGTAAAAATAGGAATCCTATGAACCAAATAAATGCAGGCCATGGATTTATTGTTGGATCTCCGGGAGGTAAATAAAGTAAAATTAAGGTGATTCCAGTTGGAATTGTTCCTATCATTATCCACGGAAATCTTCTTCCCCACTTTTTCCACATTCGATTTGGTTGGTCGGATAAGTATCCAATGAATGGATCATTAAAAGCATCCCAAATAAAGAAGAGAATGCTCGCAATTCCTACATATATTGTTGGTAATAGAATCTCTGTTTCATAAAAATAAAAAATCGTAGCTAGGAACATTCCTGCAGCAGATTTGGTCATAAAATGGCTTAAATTGAACGAAATATGGATCCACGTCGAGTGTTTCTCATTAACTTTTTCTATAATATCACTCATGAAATTACTGTGATGTTTATCCTATTAAATTGTCCTAATAAATTGTCATAAGTATAAATGAATGTCTTTCTTTATTATAACTGGGCAATGATGATAAAATCTAAACTGATTGAAAAAAATGATTTTTCTAGAATAATCTGAGCCTCTAATTTCATTATTTTAACTGAAGCTGAATGTTTTCACTTGAGGAAATATCTTATCGAATTCAGAAATTATATGAGGTGCTAAGTTTTTCGAATTGTATATTGTTTCATTTCCAGGAACGGTTAGTTTTCCACTCAAATATAATTCAAAAGATGATTTTCTCCCCGTTATTAAAGGAACTAAATCACCAATTGAAATGGATGCGTCAATTTTTCCTGAATTAGATTTAACGCGCTCAATTTTATTCTTTGAAAATAGATAGATTCCATTGTTTTTGTCAAGGAAATCATCTGAAACGTTAAGATATATATCTTTATCTGGGAATTCTTTACAAATTTTACTTAAAACTTTCTCAAGGTTTACAATCCTAAACATATGCCATCCGTTATCTTCAAGAGATAATTTCTTTCCAGTTAACCAAAAATTATCAATTAATAAATCAATTGGAAAATCAGGTGGGATATTAACGAATTTAATTCCTTTAACTTGGTCTTGATAAGAAAGTAAAAACTGTTTTAGTGCATAAAAAGCTCGAAGATCAATATAACTCATATTGTTAATATTTAACATCTGATCTTTTTCATAATATATCATATAACCTTTTGGAACAGATTTTTCATCATAAGCGACTGCAATATATTTTAATGCCATTTGATTTTCAGTCTCAATAAAAATTTCAGGATATTTACCATGATTGTATCTGGAATGTTCCCAAAACCATTGTTTAACTTGATCAATGTCATCTCTTAAATTTGAATCTTGTTTCAAAAGCCCAATTTTTGTCCTATATCCTCGGAAATCAAGTCTTTTTGAAAAAAAATCGAAATCTAATTTTAAACTTTTACTGTCAGTTGCAGTTTCAAAGCCTAATTTTCGATAAAATTCATGCTTAAATGGTCCTAATAAAAAAAAATGGAATTTTGAATCATAGTTATTCTCCAATTCCTTTTTCAAACCCTTTCTAATTAATCCTTTATTTCTGTAAGGTGGAAGGGTTGCAACGTTTTCAATAAATTTTACATTGAAGACTTCGCCTCTTATCATATATTGGCCAGAGTAACTGCTGTATGTTGAAACTAAAGTGTCTCCATCAAACCATCCATAAGCATCATCCCAAATTTTTTCATTTTTAAAAA
>JAUWMK010000349.1 GCA_030613185.1 Promethearchaeum sp. | reverse complement strand
CGATAAAAAAAAAAGTGCGGTTTTTCCGCTTCATTCGTTCAATTCAGCGCTGAAATGATAGTGACCATTAATAAAAAGAGTAAACTAATCCTTAGAATATTTCGTTTGATTTATTCATAAATCCAACTTTAAAGTTTTTTTCCTTTCTTTATAAATGATATTACAATATTATATATTATGGTCGTTTATTTTGCATTTCTATTACATATGTATCAACCCCCAGTTCAGATTGCACCAGTTATCAAAAAAATAGTTAAGGAATCGTATAGACCGGTTTTAGATGCATTACGAGAACATCCAGAAGCAAAAATCAGTCTAAATATCAACGCTACTTTAACAGAACAACTTGATGATTATGGATACAATGACCTTATCGAAGGAATTTCGACCTTAGCTTCACGAGGTCAAATTGATTTCACAGGTTCTGGAAAATTTCATCCTCTCTTACCATTAATTCCTGAACCTGAAGTGCGAAGGCAAATCGAACTTAATAATAAAACCAATCGTAAGTATTTTGGAAAAGTATACAATCCTAAAGGTTTTTTTCCACCAGAAATGGCTATTAGTGAGGAAATATTCCCGGTTATAAAAAAACTAGGTTTTGATTGGGTGATTAGCTCGGGAATTGCAAATTCTTTACCAGAATTTCCAAGTACCTTCATTTCACAACATGAAAAAAATGGATTAAATTTGGTTTTCAGAGATGATATGATTTCTATTGACTGTGCATTTGATAAATTGAACACAGTTGATGCGTTTACTAATCGGTTAAAGTACAAAAATCAAGATCATGACTATTACGTAATTTTGGCTATGGATTTGGAGACATTCGGACACCATGTCCCCCATGCAATCAAGAATTTCCTTATTCCCCTATTTGATGCACTTCCTAATAGAACTGATATAAAAATGTGCACCGTTTCAGAAATTATTGAAAAGTTCCCAAATGGTTCAAAACAGATACCAAAAGCATCCAGTTGGAGTACAATGCCGTACGATCTCGATCGAAAAGTTCCGTTTCCATTATGGTTCGACCCAGATAATCCATTACACCTTGAACAACACCGAATGATAATGTATGCATTAACAACAGTTCATTTAGCTCAAAAATATCATAATGGCATGGATAATAATCAGAAAAGTCTATATGATAATGCCAGAAATTTCTTGGACCGAGGTATTCACTCTTGTCAACAGTGGTGGGCATCGAAACGCCCTTGGTATTCTCCCGATATGATAATTCGTGGTCTTTCAGAAATAATTTTGGCAAGTGTCAATGCAAAACGTAGTATCCCCTCTACATCTACTGATATTCTGCAAGCGATGGATTTAATATTCAAGGATATGCTAATAGCGCAAAATAAAATAATATTATCCCTGTAATATTCAATAAACGAATAATAAATTAATTATTTCTAAAATTCTGTTTTTCATTTAGAAATTTCTCAATTTGATTAATTTTATCTTGAATTATATATTTCTCAAGCTGCATTTGTTTATAAGATTTCACAAATTCAATGTTGTTAATCATCCCTTTATCGGAACGTTGCTCAAGCATTGAAATTGTTTGAGTTAAAGCATAATCTTCTTGGTGTAATTTATCAACTTGTTTCCTTAAATTCAATTCCTCATTATGATTGGTATAAAAATTGTTCATATTTGAAGGATGTGCGCAATTTGGTGTTTGTTGATTCTTTAATCCGTAATTATTTGCGCCGTTATTGAAATATTGGGGATTACTCATGGGTGCTTGACCAAAATTGTTCTGAGATCCAAGCCCCATTGACAAATTTTGTGAAGAAAACTCATTAGATTGGTATGAATTGGAATATTGTTCGGAATTAGGTTTGTTTTGATTAAAATTTTGGGATTTAAATGGAGCAGCATGATCATGCGGATATCCATAATGTCCTGCTGGTGTCATCACATTATTCTGAGAATTTTCGTAGTTTTTAGAATATGAGCCATTTCTATTTTGATTTGTAATTTCTTCTTGGTTTGGAGATATTTTTTGAGAATTCATGGGTCTAAAGCGTGAATCTTGATTTAAGTTTGCTCTAGAACCTGGTAATCCTTTTCTGCGATACATAGAAGAGTGAATAGTATGATTATTGGGATTTGAATTTGGATTATCAACATAAGATCCATGATAACCGATTAATTCGTAAATAGTATTTTCTAAATCTTCTCTAAATAATTTTGTATTTAACTTGTATTTTGTTAGATTTTTAAAACTTGTTTCGTCACTTGAATTCTTTGCATTAAAATTTCTGGCTTTCGCAATCCAATTGATTAATTCCTCGCGATTATCTTTAGATATCGAAAATTTATACATTGAATTTAGAAATTCTAAAGATACTTTCTTTTTTAGTCTACCTTTTACACCTGCTTGTTGTAAATCAGAAAGTTTGACGGAAAATAACTCAACAATTCGTTTTTGGAAGACACCTTGTTCATGATAGAAGTATAACCTTTTACTGGTGATTAAAATTGTACCATTTTTGCTGCTGTAATCCTTTTTCTTGCTTGTTCCTGCGGAAAGTTTACATTTTAAAGCAAAAACAATTTTTTCATCACTTTCCAACTGAAGTTTTCCTATAAATAAATTGAAAATTCCTTGCATAGTTTCCATAAATGCAATTTTTTCTTCTTCAGGGGCAATTCTTTTATCAATTATTTCAACGTTGTTTATGGAGAGACCAGTGACCTTCTTTCTTTCCCTTTCAAGATGTTTTAAAATATCACTAATATACGGTAAATTATTTGGGTGAGTAACCTGTATTTCAGCAATATAATTTATATTATACTGAATCTCTTGGAAAAATCTATTTACATGCTCATATAAGGTATTTTTGGCTTTATCAAATAATTTGAAGTTAATTATTGCATCATTTTCCAATGTTGGGTAATGATAACATTGTGGATATTCCTTCCTTAATTGGTATAAATTATGGCGATAATGGGTTAACCTCTCTACCATATCTTCAAGTGGTCGGATAAAAGCTCTCGTATCTTTGATTATGGTTTTAAATTCTTCTATTAAATGCTTTTGTTTTTCTTCAATTAAAACTACGTTTTCACTTTCACAAATTCTGCAGGTAGGGTTTAATTTTTTAATATTTCGCATATCATGGCAACCACATTCTCTACAGAAAGGACGCCTGTGTTTATCGAAATGAATATCTGCACTTTCACATTGTATACAGACTAGACTATCTTCTCCATGAAGATCTACGCAATCTTCACAAAATATCTCATGACAATCTTCACAAATGTATGTGAGGTTGGGGTTTTCCCCACAAATGGGGCATACTTCATTTGGATATATCGGCAATATTTTTGACCCTACTTTATGGTTTTCTAAATTACTTTGATTCTTTGGAAAATAAAATGGGCGTTATCATTTTAATAATACGTAGATAACATTGCTAAAAAGCCCCTTGCATCATTAATTTGTTAAAAAGAAGTTTTAATTCCTAAATTCTAGTTTTTTATTTATTTTAATCTTGTTTTCCGAAGGCAGTTTAACCAAATCCATCACAGAATGATTTAATATTGATTGCCATTTTCTTAAAATTATAGCCACCTTCAAGAAGAGCATATCTTCTTCCATTACATCTTTTTTCCGCAAATTCTTTCATCATCGTTCCTATAAGAAAATATGCATCAGGGCTCAAAAGATTGCCCCAATCATCAACCCCTTGATCAAACCCAGCTGAAGCCACAATTATATCACAATCTTGTGCATTTTCTAATCTTTCTTTTACTTTTTTTAGATAACTATCTTCAGTATTCGCATGAGGATTTAAAATTTCATAATCTTTAAGGGGTTCTAATATATTTATATTCCCATCGCCTACATGGAGATCAAAATCTAAAATAAATGCACGTTTACATTCACTGGTTTCGCGAAGATGAAGTAATGAGACTGCAATATTATTAAAATAACAAAATCCCCAACATGAATCGTATGAAGCATGATGACCTGGAGGACGGATAAGACCAAATGCAGGATTTCCACTTTTTGCAATATCTGCACATAAAATCGCTCCACCAGCGGCCAATCTAGCGATGTCATACAATTTAATTTTGAAACTATGATTATTTTTTTTAATATATTCTATTTGATTCATAGAATGAGCTCTTTCTAGGGCTTCTAATGGTGCAGATTTAGGATTTACAAATTCATACTGCGAATCCCCTTTTAAGGTTTTATAAGCTGGTTCAAGTCGACCAGCATCCCCCGCAGGTGTATGATCGTAAACTTCAAAATATTTTTTATCAAATATAATTTTCATATTAATCGACCTTGAAGAGTATTTTTATTAGATGATATTTAATATATAATATTATTTTCGAAATTTAGATATAATTATGTAGATGGTTCTTTATTATGGCATTAAAAAAAATCTCAGTATCCGAGAAAGTATATCTACTTCTGAAGAAATTGAGATTGCCATCTGAAAGTTTTGGGGATGCTATTGAGCGAATATGTTTGAATTTCACAACAGAAAACTTAATTCAATGGTTTGATAATTCTAAGGGATGGGAAGATATAAGTAAATCTGAATTTAATGAATATTATAACAGCATCCAGAAGTTTCAAAAAAAATTTAAAGTAGAAATTGAAAATACCTAAAAAGAGAAAAAAAATTGTAAAAATGAATTTAATAAGAGAGAGAAATAGATAATAATATAATATTGTGTTTTATTTAACAATAAAAATTTTTATGAGGAGATGAAAAGTTGGAAATTATTCAAGCATTATTAGAAGATAATGAAAAAATTTTATGGAAAAAAGAATTTCCGCCAATAAATTTAATACCAGATAAGAGGGAATTTCATAGACATATAAAAATATTTTTAATTTATTATATACCCGTTATGATTTTTTCAATACTTCTCATTTTGTTTATTGATATTTCGGATTTGTTCAAATTTTTCTTATTCTCACTATTTATAGTAGGATTAGTTTTTCCTTATCTTATCATTAGTATATACAAGGATAAAGGAAAAACATATAAAAAAATGAAAAAAA
>JAUWMK010000231.1 GCA_030613185.1 Promethearchaeum sp. | reverse complement strand
TCGTGACGCATTCTTCGCAAGAGCAGTACTCATTAAAGTAAGGAAGTTTTTCAAGAATTTAAATATTTCTGTTGTCTGGTTGGACGACAAAAAGCGTTTCAAAAAGGAGAAACCAATGGGAAAGGTTTAAGTTTTTTTTTAATAATTCTTTCTTAAAATTATCACCTTTAATCTAGGACTTGGTTTGATTGCGATTTTCATTGAGAGTTCTTGTTGAATTAGTAATTTTGCAATTCAAATGTTTTTAGAATATTTTATAGAGAACCAATTTAAATTACCATAAGAATTATAAAATTAGAGGACAATTTTGCATGGAATACTATAAGCAAGAAAAAAATGTTGATGCATATATTCATATGGCTGATGGTTATGATGGGCGAGAGTTAATTACTGAGTTAACCAAATATTTACCCCGAGATTCATCAGTTCTTGAAATAGGAATGGGTCCAGGAACCGACTTAACATTATTAGAAAAATATTATAAAGGTCACGTAACGGGCTCTGATTATTCGGAAATCTTTATCGATCGCTACCGAAATAATCATCCAGATGCAAATTTGATTGTGTTGAATACCATTACCTTAAAAACAGATAGGAAATTCCAAGGATTATATTCCAACAAAGTTTTAATACATCTGACCCGTGAAGAACTTAAACAGTCTATAAAGCGACAGGTAGATATTTTAGAGCCCGAGGGAATTATTTGTCATTCGTTCTGGCTAGGTGATAAAGAAGAAAACTACGATGGGCTTCTTTTCATATATTATTCTGTAGAGCATATCCAAGAATTGTTTGAAGATAGTTTTGACATAATTAAAATTGAGAAATACAGAGAAATGGAACAAGATGACTCCATTTATATAATTGCGCGAAAAAACTAACGATAAATTAAAAGAGAAAAAGATCGATTTTAATTCCCCATCCTGAGAGGGAGAATGTTATTCCAATCCGATAAAAGCTGTTCATCAGCTTTCAGATCATCTCAAAACAAATTCAATTTATTTCATCTGCTCTTAGAGTTTTAGAATTCGACTTCCGTGGATCACCATTAAGATAAATATTTTATCATCATCTTCAATAAATCGGTAAATTAATCGGTATTTTTGAATAAACAATTCTCTATCATTTTCCTTATCTGATTCAGGAACTTTTCGACCTAATTTGGGAAATCTTTTCAAATTCACTAAACCATCATTCACTTTTTCAAAAAGAGAGTGTGCTTATTGTGGAGAAACATTTGATAAGTATGCCAAAATTTCATTAAAATCAAAAATCCCTCTTTGGTCCATTCTATGGAAACCATTTCGTTTTTAACTTCTCCATGACGTTTTTATGAGGGATAATCTCACCAGCTTCAATTTGTTGTTCCGCCTTTTGTATTTTTTGCTTCACAAATAAATGGTACTGAATATCTTCAAGGGTGACATCATTAGGTAGGTTTCGGATTAAATCAACCACCATCTGTTTAATGTTTGGTCCGTCACTCATATTTTTCACTAATTAATATAGAAAGCTCTCATAAAAATATCTATACTTATCTATAAAAAATTCAGATTCAAAAAGAATTTTAATAAATGGAAAAAATTGAAAAAGTAATTTAAAAATTTAAAAAAGAGAATGGAACTTTGAATTTTTAGCGTTTATTGCTCCAATAATGCCTGTAAAGCAGCATCGACAGTGGAATATCCGAGTTCTTGGGCGAGATTTTGTGCCAGTTGAACAGACATATCTCGGGCAGGAGTTTTAAATGGTGGTTCGTTTCCCAGATAATTTGGATGCAATTTACCGATCATTTTTAGAGCACCTTGCTTATCCCCGAATTTTGCGGTTAATTTGGCAGTATGATATAAAATAACATCGGTAAATGCGGGAGGGACAGCATTTCTTACTCCGTCAAGCGCTAGACTCCAAAATTTTAAAGCATTAGTTTCATCACCGCGATTTTCATAGAATTGTGCCAGAGTATATGGAACTTCGTAAGCATTTGATTCATTTATTTTTCCCTCCGTGTATTCAAGGCTTTTTAACGTAGCACGTTTGCATAATTCGATATCATTTGTTAATTTAGCGATGGTAATAAGGTTTGTACAGAGTTGTTGTCCGAATCTGGCAGGTAATTCGACCATGCCTTTTTCGATCCAGTTTTTGCTCTTTTCCATTAAATAAGATATAACTGAACCATTTCCCGATGTAATAGGGAAATCTCCACGAGCCATTAATACTTGATACTTCTGACCGCTTTCGGCATCTCCAGCTTGAGCGATTGTTAACCAAAGGGTCATAACGGTCATTTCAAGGAGTATTTCAGCCTGTGATATTTTATCCCCTTCAAATCTGGTTTCTGCATTAAAAGCAGGGGCAAAAAGATCCCTGATTTTATTATCATATGCCAATAAAACTTCATTAGGGACTAAAACACGGCCATCCGCTCCTTTTTCTTCTATTTGTTTTGGTTGGAACCGCTTTTGATTCTCCACAACAAATGCTTGCATACGTTTACCATATTCAGCACCATCAATCTCCCCACTTTGCATAAAGGCCATTAATTCTTGTGCTTTAGCAGCCATTGCTTGTTGTGCTTGTTGAATCAGTGCAGGGTCTTGAACATTCGGAACATTAGTAACGGTACCCATCATGGCTCGGACCAATGCTTTGGACTCTGGAGTTTGCATCAAATGAGAGTTGATATTAGCTGCCGCCATGGTGACTGCCAAAAACAAGGCTTGACACCGTTCGTTAAATTCTTCTGGAATCGCAGCGGATGCGGTATTTTGAATCAATTTTGATAGCAAATCCATAACCGGAATTTCCAAGCCCATATCTTTTTTAACAGCTTTTTCACATATTCCAGCCAATTCCTGCATAAAAGCAGCCCGATCGATTTCTTTAGCATAAAAACGCTCTTTTACTTTTAGCATTTGAGAATAAGAAGATTTCCATTTCTCTTCTTCGGGTTGTAGGATTTGAAAAACTGCTTGGTTTACAGCCATTTCCGTTTGAGCAAATTCAATAGCTTCTTGGAGTGATTTGCCCGCCGCTTGCATTTCTCCTTGTTTTTTCTGGGTTTCAATATCTCGATTAATATAATCGAGCGCAATATTGATGGCTTCAGCAGCAGAAAAACGTCCGAGTAGGGGAGTTATCTTTCCCAAAAACTGCGGTCGATAACTTTGATTATCGGTAATACCGGGATTTCGATTTTCCATGAATACCTGTTTGATCAACTCTTTTTCTTCTGGTTTAATGTAAGCAAGCTGCATTTCCATTTGAGAATAGAACATTTCTTCCATGATTACAGCTCTTTCATCCATAGTTAATGCCGAATTTTGTAATTTAGCTGTAACCTCTTGATTTTTTTGTTGAAGTTCGGCCATTTTTTCCGGAGAAACTTGGACTTGAGCAGCTTGTTGTTGCTTAGATTGTTCAAATTTATTACGAAATGCTGCAGAGAAATGAATTCCTTCGGTTATAACGGCAGCGAGTATTGACGCTTCGGAGATATCCGATGCCCAATTATTTAGGAAATCCTGTCTTTTACTCTTAATTTGACTTTGAAGGTCTTCTCCGGTAGGTATTTGTCCTTCTACTCCTTCAATATTTGCAGAGGCATTCTGTTTTAGTGCATTTAACCATCCACCTGGAAGATCAGATACACAAAAATCGAATTTACTTTTGCACGAACTAAAAATTGTATCAAAATTCGGTCCTCCAGTTTCTCCCGGGCGTCGATTCCAGTAAATATGTTTTAGTGTTGGTCCCGTGCGATCCCAGAATTTTCGATAATTATTGTGCTCAAAATCCCATCCTGAATATCCTAAAAATAGAGTCGGATATCGTTTCATTAACCATTGTAGCACTTGGGATTTTGGTGGAGAAAATCCTTTGGAACTTTTGTATGCAGATGCAACACTTACAATAGTTTCTGGGCGTTCTGTGGTCCCATGAATTTTACAAAGGAGAAATTTAGAGCCAAATCCTTGAGAGTTTAATTGATTATATAGTTGATCATATTGTTCATTATCTATTATAATCTCAAAGTCCACGCCCTCATCGCGAAGTGCTTTTTCAATATAGATATCAAAATTTGTTGTAAAAACAGCCTTTAAAACACCAGTTTTAGCCAGACGAGCAATAATTCTATGATTTCCATTTGATTGAGCAACATCAAGTGCGGGAAAAACATTATAGAGATGTTTATCGAATAATTTTGCAAAATTCTCAAAGATAACCTCCGGTTGCCAAATTTTGCTTTTTATTACTAAATCTCCGGGCAAACCATATTCATCTGGAACACGTGTAAAGAATGCCGAAAGAATTTCTTCAGTTAGTGTCCACCATGATGGTGCGCATGTTGGGGTTGGAATAGATATCCCCGCTCCTGCATAAATGATGAAACCTTCTTTGTGTAATTCAGGTATAAATTCAACTAATTGTTTAGGAGTTTGATTTATTTCTATTGTCAAATTATTTAGCCTCCTTTAATCCTCTTTTTTTTCTTCTTCTTTCTCTTTCTTTTTCTTTCTCTTCGGTCCATATAATTTCAGAACCAATACAATTAGAATCGATATTAAACCACCACCTATAATTTGGGCCAATGATTTCTGGAGGCTTGCATTATCAGCAAGAATATAACCAATTATATCAAACACGATTCCAGCACCCAATATGAGGTTGACCATGTTTAAAATTTTCTCTTGGCGTTCGGAGGATTCTTCTTGTTTATCTAAAAATATTGAATTCATTTCCTGAGTATTTGAATCAATTTTATTAAGAATAAGTTCCCAATTTTTCTCAATTTCATTATTTTCTACGCAACGCTTAAGTACTGCATGATAATGCTGCCTGTGTGAACGTGTTAAATCTGTAAAGAATGGAGATAGAGTTCTTTGAAGTGTTAATTTAAGTTTTTTGGTTTTTTCCAAATCTTCTTTTATATCCTTTGATTTTTTAGCCATAAACTCTTCAGAACCTAATTGACCGGTATCTTCATCAATTTCATCGCTTACAACTAACATAGCAAAAGCGATGGAGCGGATTTTAATAATTGTTTTAACAACACTATTATACATATATCCGCTAGAATCGGGTGTTTCTTTATCTTTGATAAAAAATCGTCGGTAATTATCCGGTTCCATATAAATTAACCCCGAATTACGGTTTATGAAGTGCATTTCAGAGGTTCGATTCGATATATCAACTTCAATTCGCCTTTCGTATAAATCATCCCTATAATCAGGAAATTGACCAGAGTATAATTCAATCCATTGACCTAATTCAGATTTGTATTTATGAATATTTTCATTTGTCCATTCAATTTTAGCATCATTATTATGACCAGAACAAACTGATACAATGTAAGGAGGTGTCGAATCATCAAATTTAAATTCAAATTTGAATTTTTTTGTTAATCCAAACCAAACTTGGAATATTATTTGTTGAAGATAATTTGGTCTAACATCGAAAATATTATATCCTGGATTATCTTTAAGTCGAAGCCGAAATAACATAAAACCTAATTTATCATAGGTGTATTCCTTTGTTTCAAAATTGAAATTTTCAATATAATTTTCCCAAGTTATCTCGATTTGGATGTTTTGGGATAATGCGGCTATTTTTTGGCGATCATTTGCATCCGGGATAAATCTTGGGTTAATTTCCGATTCCTTAAAAATCTTAATTTGATTTTCTGCATAATTATTCATATTTTTAATTTCATCGGTCAATTTATCTCCATCAAGGTCCGTACAAGCGCTCACGCACCACCATTGCTCTTTAAATTTTAAGCGAAATCTATCTAATTCATTTAACATATTATTTACCTTCTAAACTGTATACTATCTTAATTTTATATTAATTTATGTTACCTATTAGTATTCGTTTCTTTGATGGAAAAACATTCAAAATAATGTAAGTAAGGAATTCAGTCTCTGAGAAATAAAGTTGTGATTTTGTTTAATATAGGAATTTTGGAAAGACAATAAAATAGAAATTGTTTTTTGAAATACATTTTTTCCATTAAGGCGACTTATTTCAATATATTTGTTATTTAAAGTAATTACATCACTTGGATCCTCTTTTATCTCGTCTAAATCTGCACTAAAGCTTTTTAAACTTTCAAAAATCTCTTCGTCTTTCCTGCCCGCCTCATATGAATTCTGGATAAATAAAATGAGTTCAGAAATTGTAATTTTCAACATTTCAAGGTAGGACTTGACATTTTTAAACCTGATTCTTAATTGAGTTCTATCGAAAAACAGAAAGGCCCCCTGCCATAGAAATGGGATTCGTAATAAATAAGGATTTAGCTCTCTATTAATTAGCAGAGATATTAATCCGTACTTCTGCTTTTTATTAAGTGTTCCATTACGATATTTTACGATTTCTTTTTGGAGAGTTTGGGTTTCATTTGAAATATTCATGGTCATAGGATTAACTTCTGGTAGAAATTTTACAACTGAGAATTTTAAATTCTGCTTAGGATAAGTAGTTACAGGAATTATCGGGCAGTCTAAACTGAAATGAAGGTATGTTATCATCTGAGGACATGGAACGAGAAAATTGTATCGCTTTGAATTGTAAAGAAAGGGCACTCTTAATTGTTTTTTAGAGTAATAATCTTGAGCAATGAACACACAATAATTTTTTTTTAGATAATATTGAACAGTTTTTTGTAGAGATTTAAAATCTGTGGTGATTACAGCTGAAAGATTGTCAATTTTCTTTAGTTGTTCTCTAAAAAGGAATTCATTTTCTTTTGAGGATAGCGCAAAAACTAATATTTTTTGAGAATCTTCATCTATACGAACATTTCGATAGAGTAACGTATATAATGTATGTAAATATTCCCCCAAATGGATTAAAGGGATTAATACTCCTTTTTTTTGCTGGATAGCTTTTTCAAGATGGTTGAAACCAACAACAGGATGAAAATAATCTTTATTTTTTGAATTCCTAAGGGATAAATAGAAGGCAGTATCAAAGTAAAGTTGAATATTATACCTAATAAAAGAATTTGTCCATCTTTTTAATTTGATTTTTTCTAAAAATTTTTGAGAATAGAGAAATTTCCACGTCTTTGATAATTGGGGATGTCCATTAACCGCATGCTGATACCCAAGTATTACAGAAAGAGATCTAAAAATTGTAAAAGGAACGTGTTGGAAAAATCTATTAACTCTATATTTTTGAATGAAATGTGCAATTCTATATACTAAATTGTTATCAGGGAATGTATCAGTGGGTTTGATCGCACTTTTTTCATTCAGGGTATTAGATTTTTTTTCATCCAATAGATTATTCACCTAAAATATAATTAATAGAAAATATCTAGAAACTCAGTATATATATCATTTTAATATAGTCTTTTGCATAAATAATTTTCTTTAACATGGACATTCTACCTCATTCATATATTTTTGGATATTACACAATTGGATTAGTCGATCTCCATTAAATGCCTGTAAGCTTTCAGTTAGAGCGGTCTTGAATTGATT
>JAUWMK010000320.1 GCA_030613185.1 Promethearchaeum sp. | reverse complement strand
TCATTGATTTCTAAGACAGAGTTTGATAGGCTCATGTTTTGGATATTTATGACCCTCCTTTTGAAGCTTATTGTTCATTCATTTGTCCATTAGTTGATTGAAGAGAAAGTTGTGGAGATCTCTTTCAGAGCAAGATTTTACCAATTTATCTGGTACGAACAAACGAAAAGAGGGGTGCATTTACCGAGAGAGGATTATTTCTCGAAGGTTCGAAAAATAAAAAAACCAAATTCGTCGAGATTTCGTCGGTTTTTATTTAAACTCACTTAGTGATTTTTTAAATCAATTCCATTATTTTATTAACGAAATTTTTTTTTTTTTTAAAAAGCAGGGAAATTTTTTCCCTATTTTGGAATTTTGTGAAATATAAATAAAAATTTTTGGAATTTTAAATCATCTAAATAGGAAAAATAATTCAAATTGATGACTTCTATATATCTGATTAGGGATTTTGCCATTTCACAAGATGATTGATGACTAAGGACATTCATTTTTTGCTAAAAATAGAATACAGAAAGATTTTTTCAAAATAAACAAAAGTCTACCTTCATATTATTTTTTTGAGGGCTGAAAACTTATACATTTGTAATGGAATGATTGCCTTTAACAAGCATAAATTCCCATTTCTATTAAACCACCATGAATTTTTCGAGATTTATAGAGAAAACCCCCCGATAAATTCAAATAGTAAGGATCGAGCGGTCACCGAATTTGTTCAAAATATTTTAATTAGTTAAAAATTATCTATATTTTTTTTTTTAGTAAATTCTTTTGTTAATAGAAAAAATTAAGCAAAAGATTAAAAAAATGATAAAACCAGCACTAAAAAATCTTAAGTTAAAAAAATACCAAAATTATGATTGGGAAATTGGAATAATTTCCTCTTTTTAGATACAAAATTTGGAATAATTTTTAAGTAAAAATACAAATACTCACCGCTATTTTATTTAAACTAAGATATGGAAATTTTTGTAAATTATAAATCAATGCTCGAAGAAAATATTATTGATCAAATTAATTTTATTCGAGACGAATTCATTCATTTATTCTCTGAAAAATCGACTTATTCAACAGTAGATCATAAACTTGCTCTTGATTTATTAAATCAATTATCAAAACTAGTTCAATCACCAACTTGCTTGGATTATTTAGCAAACACTTTAGATAAATTAGAAGAAACATATCCTGAGTTATTTTAAATTAAAACCTAATTATTGGGAATTAACAAGATATTTCATTTATATTTTTTTCCGAATTCTGTATCGGGTTTACTCAATTAAGAGTTTAACATATCATCAGTTAAACCTTTACTAAAATAACGTTTTCTCGTAATCCAACTACTTTGAAATTCAGGAATTTGAGAAAGTATAGAGCCACCCACCCAATTAGATAGAGCTCGCCCTTTTGGAGCAAATATTTTTACATTTTGATATATCTTTCCTCTCTGAATTAACTCCTTTTCTAATTCCTGCTTAATTCTTTTCTCAAAATTTGGAAATAATGAAGAACCACCTGTAATGAAAATGTTTTGTAATAAAGATCTACGAATGTCTATGTCGCATAACTCCACCACATTAATAATAGCTTTATGCAACGGTTCAGTCTCCATATTGTTTATGGTTGGATCAAACATGAGCTCAGGAATTATGAAACGTTCCGCATCTAATGTTATCTTCTTATAATCTGGTAGAGTATATTTTTTCTTAAATTTCTCTCTGTTTTGAAAATCTTGATCAAAATTTAGAGAAACAAAACAAGCACGCTCTTTTAGGACTCTAACTAAATTTCTTTGAACTGAGCTTTCTATGGGAACTCCTGCCTCTTGGATTTTTTTTTCTAATAATTTATCCAAGACACTGCCGGCCAATTCCACGTTAAGCACGGCATGTTGAAGTATATAACTCTCATAAATCGGAGTTATTCGGATATTTGAAGCCCCCATGTCGATAATCAAACCAGTATTGAAGCCCCCAGAATACATCGTTAAAAGTGAACCGCGAACAGGATAATAGGCTCCGCAAACATGTTTTTCTAGGAATAACTCAAAAAGTTTTTTCTTCGAATCAACTGATAGGAATGGGTTTGTTATGAACATTATCTTGCACATTGCGGGGTCAACTCTAAGCAGGTAAAAAATATAATCTACTATCGCTTCAAATTCTCCCCAATCTACAATATCTCCCCCATTTGCAATAGGATGTCTCAATTTATAAAGACCTAATGATTCAATAATTTCTAATCCTATGAAAATTTGCTTTTTTTCACCGATTTGAAGAGCAGCATCTATTGCTTTATATTTAGGATAACCACAAATGGTTGGAAAAATCTTTCTGGGCTCATTCTCGCCGCCATATCCTATTTTTGTTGAATATTGTCCCATATCAATTATAATAGAATATAAATTTTCCATTTTAACCTAATCCAATATAATTCTAATTAAAAAAAGAATAATAAATATCACTAAAAAAAAAAATCTGTAGATTATAAGTTGCGCTCATAAATACGTTTTGCGATTGTTTTAAACAGAATTCCTACATTTTGACCCGTCATAGCACTAGTTTCAACGTAATCTGGAATGTTTAAAGATTCCTGCATGTGATTAATATGTGCCATACCTACCTTTCTTTCTTCTTTCAAATCGCTTTTATTTCCTACTAGCACCATGGGAAGGTCAATCAAACCATCTTTTACCAATTCTTTATGCCAATTTTTCAGATTAGAATAAGTGTGTGTCCTGGTCAGATCAAAGCCAAGAATGACTCCATTTGCCCCGTTGTAATAAACCTTGTGGAGCAAGTAAAATTGCGGCTGCCCTGCGAGATCCCAGAGCAAGAGGTTGATAATGACCTTTTTTCCTTCAATTTCCATTTCAATGGATTCTTTCGAAATTGAAACACCAACAGTCGGAAGATAATCCTTTTCAAATTGGTTTTTAACGAACTTTCTGATTAGTGATGTCTTCCCAATGGCGGGGTCTCCGATGACAATGACTTTATAAATTATATCACCCGGTTCTCTTTCTTGATAATAATATTCATCTTTCTCGTTTTCTTTCTTACTCAAAGAATTCACCTTTATAATATTAAATATCGTTTTCTTGTTAAAAACTATTGTTAAAAAAATCACCGATGATAAAAACCAACCTAAAAAAACTATAGAGCATATTATTGATATATAAAATAAAAATTTAAGTATAAAAAATTAAAGTTTTTTATAAATCAAAATTAAATTTAGAACTATTACAAATATTGAGGGATATTTGATGTCACAAACTAAAAATGAATCAATAGTATTCTATCTTGATCTTGCTTCAAAAAAAGCGATACTATCCAAGAAAGATTTATCCAAGTCGATTGCGAGTTTTTTAACTGAAAAACTTAATAAAAATCCAAAGACTACTTTCAGTATTTTCTATTTTAAAGATGACAGCACACCTTTTCTAAGTGAAGAAATGCAAGATATTAAGAAAATTACAGATATAATCCAAGATGATTGGAAAAATAGGCAAATTGCAGAAAGTAATTTTGAAAATGGATTATTTTATTGTCTTTCTTTTCTTGCAGGAAAAGCTGTTGAGGCAGAAGGGACTTATCGGGTAATATGCATTTCTGATCTACCGAGTACAAAGAGCTCAGAATATGCGGAGGCACTTATGGGTTTAGTGGAAGCGGTAAGGACATTTCCAACATTCATAGATATAATTCGCATTGGAAAAGAAGATATGTACCCAGATGATGTCAAACTTAGAATTGTGTCTACTTTAACCTCGGGTGGTTTGTTTTATGTATCAGGTCCAAAGGATTTCAAAGTAACTTTCATGGGATTAGCAAAAAACAAAATACTTCCAGATTTACGCGAAGAAGGTGGTCAAGAAATTGACGAAGATAAAAAGAAGTATTATGAAAACCTAGCTAAAGATTTTGTTGAATTAGAAGAGAGTGATTTAAAAATTTGCATGCTCTGTTCTAAAGAGGTTTGCGATTTTTGTAATGATCCCGTAGACGTTCTCAAAAAATGTCCAAAATGTAATAAGTCCTTTCATGAATGTTGTGGGGCCTTATTTTCTTGGAAATTTAATATTGGATTGAAACACATATTTAGATGCCCTGAATGCGGGACTATCTTAAAGATGGATGAGGCTTTAGTTCATGAAATAAATGGAGAACCATTAGAAGAGATAATTTTAACTCAAGAAGATTTAGAAACTGTAGTTCAAGAGGAAACTTGGAGCCCAGAGGAAATCGAAGAAAAAAAAGAAAAAGTTGAAGAAGAAGAAGAACCGGAAACTGAGAAAGACGAACTTGTATTAGAATACGAGCAAGTTACAGGAAAAAAATCATATTCTAACGAAAAAGAAACAAAAGAATTCAAGGAATGGAAGAATAATAGAGAGGAATTGAAGAAAGAAATGGATGAAATGGATGAAAAACAAGCAAAGAAAATGGCATATCGACCCAGAGGATTTTTTGGGGCACCACCGACAGCAGTGAAAACTAAGAAAACAGAAGAAATTAAAGAACATAAGAAAGTTGAAGAGAAGAAAAAACCCACAGGATCTGCCCTTGCAAGAAGAAGAGCACAAAATCGCAATAACGGAGCTACAAGAAATATATTATGTTCTGTATGCGGTAATCGGATTAGACCAAAAGAAAAATTCTGTGGAAAATGTGGATCACCTTGTAATTAGTTTTCCAATTATCCTTTGAACAATATTCTCTTTTTTATTATATATTATGGTTATTTTTTGATTTTTGCTTTTTGCTTTTAATATTCATAAAATTATTCGGGTTTTCACTAAAAAATGAACTAAAAAGATATTTAAGTTCGAGCTCCGTATTTTTTTTTGAATGATTTTTTCAAAAAACAATTTTATATACTATAGTCATTTTGCTAGTTTTTATTTTATTTGAGGTGAAGAAAATAACAGATAAATTTATCAAAGGAAGAAAAAAGAGAAAAGCGGAATTGAATAAGAATCGGAAGAAAGATATTCAAGAATTAGCAGATATCAAATTGGAATCACGTTCTAACAAACATGAGACTGAACCAAATAGGTATAAGAAATTATTAGAAAATAAGAAGAAATTAAAAAGGCAAAGAAAGCTCGATAAGAAGCAAAAACCTTATATTTGGAATAAGAAGAAATTAATGAAACGTTCAGTGGCAGAAGCTGAAAAATAATATATAAGAATTGAAATTTTTTACCTTTTTTTTTTTTTGCTTATTTTTCCATTCTTAAAATTAAATTAAAATGATTCGTGATTTTTTGCGCTACTTCCAAGGCTGAGAGAAAATAAAAGTTTCTTCCAAAAATAATTTCCTAAGAATTAAATAAAAAAAAACTTAAACCTTTCCCATTGGTTTCTCCTTTTTGAAACGCTTTTTGTCGTCCAACCAGACAACAGAAATATTTAAATTCTTGAAAAACTTCCTTACTTTAATGAGTACTGCTCTTGCGAAGAATGCGTCACGA
>JAUWMK010000272.1 GCA_030613185.1 Promethearchaeum sp. | reverse complement strand
AAATATTGAAATTAAAGAATTTACTGAAAGCATAATAAAACATGCCCCCTAACTTTTTCTTCTTAAGTCGCTTCCATCGATGAATTTTTAACTATTTTTGAGGAAATGTTTATGTCGGATCGATAACTTGTAAGCTTAAGATGTTGATAAAAAAATTATATTTTTTGAGCAAATATCAGAAATCGATGCATTTTCACATCAAAAGAACCCTTTAATTGAATAATATGATAGATTTTTAGAAGATCATCAAAGTGTTTTTCAATGGAAAACCCAGGGACTTGCCATGGAACTGCTTTTAAAAAATAAACCAAAGTTTCAACAGATTTGAATTGCTCCAACGGGAACTCTTCTTTTTGCTCCAATATGGAAAAATCGTGCTTTTCTAAATCAATTACAGCGTTTTTCAGATCCCATTGTAATAACTCGGGATTAAGATTCTCCCCTAATTTCTTATTGATATCTTTATCATTTAACCCACCAACTTGTTGGGTCAAAAAATATCCCCCAGATTTCAGAACCCTTTTCACTTCTGAGGCAAGATATTATTCATGACGATTGATGACCAAATCCAAAGTATTATCCGGAATGGGGAGGAAATTATCTTCGGAAATTTGAAAAACCTCAATCCCGAGAGGTTCTAATCTTGCTTTTGCAATCGGAACATTTGGAGGATAAGCTTCGGTAGCACAAGTATAGGGCGGGAATGGAGCGAGTGATGAAAGAAATTCACCACCTCCAGTGCCCATATCCAACATTGAATGAGAAATACGAACTTTTGATTCTATGAAGGCTCGATAATCCCAAGAGAGAGGATGATCAACTATGTGATCTTCTAATGAAGAAAAATCCCATCCTTTAAATGGTTGATTTTAAGCCGATTTTAAAGATTTATATAACTCAGAATATTTTTCTCGAAGATGATTTGTCATAATTAATTTCAAAGATACATTTTAATAATGATTTATGTTTTTCTTGAAGGGAGAAATGACAATAGAATTATTGAAAGAAGTTAGAAGGAAGAAAATTTTGTTTTTACAATGTAATATTGTCAGCAGCTCCAAAAAACTTGATCATAATATCAAATTTTTTTTAATTCTTTCAAAGTTTTGTATAATATGTTTCAGATATCGAAAACTGAACGATTTCTGCGAGTTAGCACCCCAACCCTTAGCAATCTTTAAAAAAATTGGATTTAGTTATCCAAACAAATTCAAATGAGAATAAAAAATATATAATATACTGATTTAATTTTTATGAATGAAATGAAAAAAGAGAACTCACAAAAGATAGAATTATTTCCTTTAAAATCATTTCTGGACCTGGCAATTATATTTTCACTGTTAATAATCCTTGTAATATATATTCTAAATTTTCCGATGAATATGGAAGGTTATTGGAACCATATCATTTCTTATTTGGTTGTGAGTATATTTCTTCTGGTCTTAGGAATATTTTATTATTTCAAGTACGTAAACGTAATTAAATTCACTCAAAATGATATTACCATCCTTTCAAAATTTACAAGAAGAAAAATTTATTGGAAAAACATTACCGAAATCACCTTTACATACAAAAGTAACCAAAATAATTCTACGATGAATTCTGGATTATTAGCTTTGTCTTTATTGATCTTTTTTAAATATACGGGTAATATTCAATTAAATCTACGAGAAGAAAAGATATCTCATGAATATCAATTAAAAGGTGTTAATTTTTCTAATCTTAATTCTTTGTTTTTATTTTTAAAAAATTGTAAAAATTTTCAAGGAAACCGTATCACTACAAGAAAAGACCCAAAAATTCGAAAATCAATATGGCAATTTAGGTATTGTCCAAATAAGTACAGGAGCGATCCCGATTTGTTAATTAAAGATCAGGATGGAAATAACTGGTCTATTAAATATAGTTTAAATTTTCGCTTTTCAATTTTTCTTGTAATTATTTCTTTGATTGAAATATTCCTACTTCTTCTCATCATGGTAATAGATAGTGAATCAGTTTATCTCTACGGAATATTATATTCAATAATTGGGATGTATATCCTTTCTCTTGTTTTTCTTTTCATTTCACCAGAATTTAAGCAAAATAAAAAAATGATAATCTTCCCTGAATCTTGATATTAATCTAATTTTTTAAATCAATTTGTATAGATTTTTTCATAAATAAAATTGTCGTGAAATAATTAAAAATTTGGTTTTACTTCAATTTGATCAATCATTTTTTTTGCACATATTTTGTGTTTTTTTCTATTATATATTTTTAAGGATAAATCAATAAATAATAGAACTACTAATTCCAATATAATAATTATATTGATTTGTTGAATATCAATTTGATAATATCCATTAAACAAAATTAGAAAAGTTAAACATACAATTGAGATTGTGGAATATATTTTAGTTTTAATATCCATATTTAGAAATAACTTAAATTTATAATTGGGTAATTGATTGAAAACTAAATATTTTATTGAAATTAGGCTTAATATATCATAGGAAATTAAAATAGATAAAATTACAAGAGACATGTTGATTATAGAATATATTCCAGTAAGGATCTGTAATTTTAAAGATAGATTAATTAATTTACTGACTAAAATAAAAATTAATATTAGAATAATTGAGTTTAACCAAGCAATTCTTTTTATTTTGGTTATAAAATGTAATTGAAACTTTTCCAGTTTGAAAACATCTTGGCTAAATTGCGTTTTTGATAGATCTATTAATTGGTAAAAACTCAATATTGAGAAAATCATTCCAAATAAGGAGATGATATGTAAAAATATGATGAAATTTGATTGCCAAATGGGATAGAGAAAAAAGAAATAAAAAATGAAGATAAATATATCAAATATTCCCAATTTTGAAAGTATGGAATTATTCAAAATCTTGCACTCTTCTTTTTTTATTTTTTGAGACATTTTTTTTATCCCACATAATCATTATTATCTGTTTTTTCATTTTCAATTGAATAGCTGATTCCAATAAAAGTTGCAATGCTAAGTATTATTGAAATTACTGCTGCTGCCCCTCCTGAGATGGAATTTACAGCTACAAATGCTACTAACGACAATACAAATGCGCCTGCAAAAAGAGCTCTCTGTGCAGAAGTTGCAGAATTGAATATCCAATTAATGAAAAATCCAAGAAAATCTAAGAAACACCCTAAAACTTGAGCTGCAGCTTCTCCGAATGTTATGCCCCCAGTACATAATAATGTGAGAGATAACACCATAGCACCACTACCTATGATGACGTTAACTTGCATGAGCTGCAATATGGTTACTTTCATAACTGCACTTAACGCCAAATTCATAAGAAGCATAAGACATGTTATCATTATCATAACATACCAATACCCGGATTCCGTACTACTCAAATAAGGTGTATATCCACCACCACCGCCACCACCGCCGCCACCGCCGCCACCGCCGATAATCGCAAGATACTTGCTATATTCGGGGTTAATTACCACTAAGAAATATCGATTTAAAGCTAAATTATAATAGACTTCACTAAGAGATGATTCTCCAATTGCGTCGAATATTATCGATAATGCCACGTATGAAGCGACGTGAAAATCGACTTCTCCAGCGAATCCATATGCATTGTTCACATCTTGGGTTGCTTTCTCACCAAAACAACTGGCGATGAAGGTGAGCTGTGCCTTTTCGTCTTCAATTACTTCCTGCACCACCTCCCAAGATATTGAATTTTTCTTGTCAGAGAGTCCGTCGGGAGTCCCATGACCAACGATAATCAGAATCGTTGTTTTATATTCCTCTAAAATGCCCTCTTCTAACTCGGAAAGGGACACTTGAACTCGATTTATCGACAAGATATGGTTTTCATTGGCCACCTTTTGTAGATCAACTTCGATTATTAAGGTGGGAAACGACGGTAACTCGCCCATCTCCGCAATAGCTTGTTGATATTGTATTTTTTTATTTATATTTCGATTTTGAATTTCTTCAACAATCAAACTACAAGTCTCATCCAACACTTCGTCTTGACCCACTTGCACTAAAAGAATATCAGATTGAGACGTGTTAAAAATAGCAGAAGTCCCTACGACAATATTCGACATTATTACGATAAAAATGAGGGTAACTGCTACGTATTTAATTTTTTTCATGATTCTCGCTCCATTTCACCTAAATATGTAGAATTAAGTGATTTTGAAACCTTACTTCTTTTTCAAGAGTTATCACACAATTTAGTGTGTGAATATATGATACATATTTTACCATTTAAATTTTTTGCATGGTCTGATTTACTAAAGTTTTTCTTTCACACTTCGACTTGGAGTAAGTAGTCTCAAAAAATGTGCATGTATGATGATTCTTTTGGTGAGTTTAATGAAGAAGTATTTTATAAGTACGGAAGAAAATTTTGGATTTTTTTTGTTTGTTTTTCCATCATTATCTATGTAATTCATTTTAAAATCTTTCTTTCCTCGCTTTTAAGTTATCATATTCTCGCAATTTTTGATAAATTACTCAAAACAACCAGCATAGAGCGGATACCTCTTATTGTAATAACGTCCTAAAAACTCATCCAATTCCAACGCCTCACTTGAAGGTTCTTCTTTTTTAATAAGATTTCGTTGTACCTGCCAGATATTATAAAGAAGCGACTTAGCACCCATGATTCCCAGACGAACATTATGATTTTACGTTTTACTGGAAATCCCGAGTCTATTCATCTTCCTAAAGGCGATCTCAATCTACCACCGCTGACGATAAGTAGAATTATTGAAAGATAGATAAAAAACTTTCAAATTAAGAAAATCATAGTAGAACCAAGAAAAAATTGTGTTTTTAATCTAACTTTTGGATTTTAGGTTTTTGTTGGTTTTTCATTTTAGATTTTTAATTTTGTTTCACTGCAACTTTTAAAAAAATTTCACAAATATTTAAAAAGATCTAGAGGTTTATTTTTTTGGCAACATATTAAGGAAATTAAGGAAATAATATGATAAGCCCTACATAATACATGCGATTTAAATCCTTATAGGTTTATTTCAAATGTAATAACCCTATTAGGAAAAGTTTAATATGCACCACTCAAAAAAATACGATGACTTCGATGATTCGGAAGAACCATGCTGTCAAGACCCAGATATCATAGTAAATGAAGATGGAACCCGCGTTTGCGCTAATTGCGGTCTAACATTCGGTCAAGCATTTGTCGATTCTGAACGAAGAGCATACACAACCGAAGAAGTTGCATCACGTCGCCGAACAGAACCAAAATGGCGATCATTTGGTCCTCGAACGGTCATTACAGGAGTCCAAACCGATGCTCGCGGTCATCATTTAGAAGCAAAACAACAGGCACTATTTTCACGATTATCGAAAATTCAAGGTTCGCTAGTATCATCTTTAGAAAGAAATTTCTGGGAAGCTAAGCCCAAACTAAATGGACTCTCCCTAAAACTGTCAATACCATCACAAATAACAGAGACAGCCTGGAAAATCTATACTGAGGTTGCTAAGCAGAAGCTGACCATGGGACGTTCAATAGATGGTTTCGTAACGGCCTCACTTTATGCAGCAATAAGAATTCATGAATTTCCTAGGTTATTGGAAGAAATAACAGAGGTAGCGATGATTCCATTAAGAAGTGTTCACCGTTCCCTTGGTCTAATTGTTAGAATGGTATTTCCTGTGTTAAAACTGAAGTATAAACCGGTTACCACAAAATCTCTTGTTTTCCGGTTTGGAAATGAACTGAAATTATCAATGGGCGTTCAAACTGATGCCGCCAACATGCTAACTAGATCACGAAAGAATGGCTTAAAGTCGATGGGCAAAGACCCAAAAGGATTGGCTGCTGCAGCGCTCTATATGAGCTCCAAAAACAGCCAAGAGAAAAGGACACAAGCCGCAATTGCCGATGTGGCCAGAATTACTGAAGTAACACTTCGAACTCGTGTGAAACAGATTAAAAGTTTTTTATAAATTTTGGAATGAAATAAGTTGACTGGTTTGGGCAACCAACTTCATTCAATAACAATTCCCTTTTTTAAAATATATTTCTTAAATTCTTCATCTATTGATTCAAGTATTATTAAATTAATATTTACTCCTTTTGGAACGATTTTATAAAGTAAATTTAATGCTTCAAAGTATTTTTTATTATCAAGACCGATTACAGCAATGTTGATATCAGAATGTTCATCAATAATGCTTTCTCTTGATAAAGAACCAAAAAGATATATCTTTTTCACATTGTCTTTTGAAAAGATATCCATAAATCAACCCATCAGATTTTGATCATTTTAAATCATTTCATATATTTTCATTGTTATTCCTACCAAAAGGTATTTATTTCTTAAAAACAAACAATAGTTTACTATTTGGGTAATGTCGGAAAATGATTATCATTTTTTAAGATTATTATCAATAATGAATCGCAACGAATAAAAGCGCTATTAAAATAAACTCTTGATTAAAAAATTGATATAAAGCTTTTAATAAAACATGTTGATAAAAAAAAATGAAAAACATATTTTCATTTTTCGTGATATAGATTATCTAAACATTGGTGAAAAATTTGAAAAATCTGTCTGATTTTACTTCAATGAATAATATCTACGCAGAAATATTTGAT
>JAUWMK010000431.1 GCA_030613185.1 Promethearchaeum sp. | reverse complement strand
GTGGATGTTTTTATATATGATGTGTTTCCAATTTATATTCCCCTTTATCCTAAGTTTTGGTGTTTTTCGTTTACCTTATAAAAAAGGTAAATGGGATTGGAAAAATATATTAAAAACTGGAATTGGGGTTAATTTCTTCATCTTTTTATTTGCATCAACAGCGGTTCATACAATAGTTGTTTACCCAGAATGGGCACCGCAGCTTCATAATCATGCAGATACAAATGAGTTTATTGTTTCTGATGAAATTGGATATGTAGCTGATGGGGCAAACGGTATGTTAATCTTAAATATCTCAAATATAAATGACAGAACTTTACTCGGGAAATTTGAAACTGAAGGATCTGCAGATAATATTATAGTAATGAATGATAGAATTTATTTAACGGTAGACAATTTTCTTTACTTAATAGATTCTTCAGATTTATCAAATCCTGAGGAAATAAACCAATATAATACTTCAGGAAAAATTAGTGATATTGCAGTAAAAAATGAAATCGTATACCTCACAGATGTTGAGCAAGGATTAACTATTCTTGATACATCAGGGGATAATCTTAGTGTAATTGGTGATTTTAAAGTAGATAACTCTACATTTCAATCAGTTATAATTAAAAACGAAGTTGCGTATATTACATCGAGAAATCATGGGTTCTTTATTTTAAACATTTCACAACCTAATGATGTGCAGATTTTGGGTCGATGTGATTTAAATGGCTCTCTTAATTCGATTTTTATTAATGGAACAGTTGCTTTTATTTCTGCGGAGGATCAAGGCTTTCATTTAGTTAATATTACTGATCTATATGATCCTGGACTACTTAATACTTATAACACTACTAGTAATTCAACCAATGTATTAATTGATGGAAATATAGTATATGTTTCGGATGATGTAAAAGGGATTATAAGATATGAATTAGATAGTTATTTGGATACAACCCCAAAAATTACTACCCATAAATTAATTGGGGTAGTAAAAAAAATGGTTATTGATAATAATCATTTGTATATTTCTAAAGGAACCAAAGGTATTGAGATCATAGATCTTTCTGATTTTGGAACTGAAGAAGAAGAAACACCACCTAAAAGTTCAATATCGTCTGGTTGGGGATGGATTACTTTCTCATTTCTTTCAATTGGGATAATAATTATAGGAATCAATAAAAAAATCAAAAGAAAAATTTTCTAATTGATCCTAAAGGTTTTTTTTATTCAACTAATATGGTAATCGAAATGGCAATAGGAGGAACAAAAAAAACAAAGTTGCTAAAAAAGAATATAAGCAACATTGATCTCTATGTTTTATCGAGTGAATTTGATAAAATACTAAAAGATGGTTTTATTTCAAACATTTATGAAATACCTACTAATGAAGGAAAGACAATCTTATTAAAATGTAGAACTAAAGATGGTAAAAAAAATATTATTATAGATCCGAAAACAAGAATAAACTTTACTAATTTTGATTATCCGATACCGCCTTATCCATCGCAATTTATTATGGCTCTTAGAAAATATATGAAAGGAAGAAGAATCCAGCGAATTTATCAACATAAATTGGATAGAATAATGATTTTCGAGTTAAAATCTTCTGAAGGTAATTCTTGGAAATTTATTGTTGAATTCTTTGGTGGAGGGAATTACATCTTAGTTGATGGCAAAGGACTCATTTACATGGCCAAAAGATATAAAAAAATGAAAGATAGAGCAGTTCTTGCAAAAAAAGAATATATTTTTCCCCCTTCTAGAGGAATTGACATATGGGATATTACAGAAAAAATTTTTATTGAAACATTATCTGATAAAGAAGGCGATATTGTACGAAATATTGCTCGTGCATTTAACATTGGAGGATATATATCTGAAGAAATTTGCTTCAGAACAAATATTGATAAAAATCGAGAAATATCTAGTTTAACTGAAGAAGAATTTTCAAATCTTTATCAATCAACCAGAAATATAATTGATATCATAAAAAATGAAGAACTTGTTCCCCGAATTATACTAAACTCAGAGAAAAATCCGATTGGTTTTGAACCTTTCAATCTTGAAATATATTCTAAATATCCCTTTGTTATTAAAAATAATTTTAATGAGGCTATTGATGATTTTTTTTCCCAATTTGATTCAGAAGACTTATTTTCAGGAGAACTTAAAGAATCTAAAAAAAAAGTAAACAAAACAGAAAAAATTCTAATCCAACAATTAGAAAAAGTTGAAGAATCTAAAAAATTACGAACAAAATCCATTGAGCATGGTCATTTAATATACCAATATCTAACAGAATTAGAAAGTTTGATAAAAACTATTATGACTCAAAAAAGAATTAAAAAAAAAAGTTGGAATGAAATATCTGAAATTTTGGAAAAAGGCAAAGAAAGAAATATTGCTGAATGCCTAATATTTGATAAAATCTTTCAAAAAGAAGTAAAACTTCAAATCATATTAGAAGGAGAGAAATTTAAAATAGATTTGAAGAAATCTGCAATCGAAAATGCTCAAATTGTTTATTCAAAAGCCAAAAAAGCTAAAAAAAAGATTGTTGGAGCTAAAAAAGCTGCAAAAATTACTGAGGAAAAAATATTAGTACAAAAAGAAAAGCAACAGCAGGTAGAAACTAGAAAAGCAATTCTATTAAAAAAACCAAAAGAAAAATGGTATGAAAAATATCGTTGGTTCATATCTAGTGATAATATTTTAATTGTTGGTGGAAGAGACGCATCATCCAATGAAGCGATAGTAAAAAAACATATGAATAATAACGATCTATTTTTCCATGCTGATGTTCGAGGAGCTTCAGTTTGTATAATAAAAAATGAAATGAATGAGAAGATCCCCGAAATAACAATTAATGAAACTGCAAAATTTGCTTCATGTTATTCTTCAGCATGGAAATTAGGGTGGGGAAACGCAGACATATACTATGTTTTACCAGAACAAGTGTCTAAAACACCTAAATCAGGAGAATTTTTGAAAAAAGGTTCATTCGTTATCAATGGTAAAAAAAAATTTTTAACTAAACCTTATCTGGAAATATCAATTGGGGTGAAGCTTATTCCTGTGAATCTAAATGAAGATGAGATAAAACCTCCAG
>JAUWMK010000086.1 GCA_030613185.1 Promethearchaeum sp. | reverse complement strand
AGCTCACCTCAGAATAGTGGAGCTTTGCCGAGAGCAAGATTTATCACGTGCAAGTAAAGAGTAAAACCTTAAAACAACAAGCGCATTTTGATGTATTAGAAAAAATTAATAATGTGTTTATTTATCTGTAACTTTTTAACTTCATTTTTCTAAATAATAAAGAATTTCTTCTTCTAAAGTATCTTTATGTTCTGGATTCTCATCAATTTTTCCCAAACAATCCCCGGCTTTATTAAAAATATACATTGCAGGAATATGGAACATATCAAATTTTCCATCTATTGTTTCAGGAGGGCTTGGAGGTGAAATCCATATAACTTTTCCTTTTTCACGAGCATAAGGTGCTTTAACTTTAATATTAGATAAAATTTCGATTTTAAATCGTTCATCCTTAACAACATTATCAATTTTTGCTAGACCGGGCAAATTTCGCTTACAATCACCACACCAAGATGCTCCGAACGCGATTATTGAAATTTTTTCTGCTTTTTCATCCAAAAAACCTCTAATTTTATTAATTACATTTAAGTTGGGCAGATATTTTTCAAAATTTCCTTTGTAAAGCTCATTGGATGAAATATATTCAAAACTAGGAGTTGTTTTTGAAGTTATATCTGATAATTTTAAATTTTCTTTGTCAAACATAATTAATTGGTAATTTCAACGTATAAAATTTCACTGATTTTGATTCATAAGTTAAAAAGAGGTTTTATTTATGTTTTGCAAGGATTTATTTATTTATTTTTTTATGTTGTTCGTTTAATAGGTTGAATTTCAACAACCATCTCACAAAAAGGGAAACTTCTCTTGGATGTTGCATCACGTATGAATTTTCTTCTGTAAAAAGGGAATATACAAATTGCACGTTTGAAAGTACTTATACTATGGGTCACAGCACTCTTAAAAACATTTTTTCCTTTCAATCTATGGGTCTCCATACTAAATTTAATTTTAATGCCAGTTTTAAAACCGCATAATATCTACATAATATCTCCACATTTCTAAAAAATCCTAAAGGATTCTAAGCTTTTTTCATAATTGGAAATCTACAAAATATAAAATAAAGAACAATGTATGTAAGAAAAAAATATGTTTGTGAATAAAAAAAATTATAAATTAGTCCAAAGGATGTTCCAATTAAAATGTTCCACCCAATCTGGCACATGATTGGAATTAATTTGATTATAGAACCCTTTTATTGAAAACATTCTACCTCTTAAAATCCTACTCTGTTCTTGATAATAAAAACTGTTAGGTATATTGGAATTATGGAAATTTATCCACCATTTAAGCATAATTGGTTGACCTCGAGCATCTAAAAGAACATTCCCCGCTTCATCTAACGATTGTAAAATCACATTTCCTTGCATATCCACAGCTTTTCCAAAAGCTTTCGCTATATTTACACAATCTTCGCGAGTAAGACCCTTATAAGTCTCAAAATCCTCTTCTGAAACGATTTGTAGAGTTATTTCATCTATCAATTCTTCGAATGTGGATCCGTGATCTGCAGGATTATTTAAAATAAGAACAAGTTTATCGAATACATCGCCCATTAGAAAGACGGAGGCGAAATACGGATCATAAAAAGGATGATTACTGTCATGGCGAATTTGCCAAATACTATTCTCGAAATTATTCCAAACTTGAGTATTTTCAATACTGCTTATAAAAGGCGCGCCTCTATCTTGAGATTCTTTAATTTTTCTGATTTTATCATCGGAATATCCTTCTATCACCATACCGTGAGATCCATAAGCAAAGGATTTTCCGTGATCTCTGGATCTTGTACCATCTAGAAGTAAATCACTAATATGTATAATAGTATCTATATTGAAAGTATCTAGCGAAAGAAAAATTTCGAATTGATTTTTCAACATTAGAAATCTCGGTACACCAATAACATTCCCATCATTATCTAGAATACATTCACCTGGTTTAATTTGGATATAAGTATCTCCAACTTTGTAATACTGAAATTGTAGTTGGTGACCTAATTCGGATTCGGAATCACCAACCATTAAACTATTTGAACCTCTCAAACCGAGCTGTGGAAAAACAACACGTAAATCTCCTGCCATTGATCCGATAAACATTTCATGTTCGACGTTATAACTTAAATAATTCCATTCCATTATTGACGTATCACCGTCTAAAAATTTTTCTCTTTTTTCAATAAAAGGAGAAATATCGACTCTACCTGTTCGCTTCCATAAGAAACCTAAAGTCTCACCACTGATCCACAATGCATTTGGACCAATGCTTTTTTCGAAGACTAATTGCATAAAACTATCAAAATTGTTTTGGATATTATTCTGGCCTTGTGCATCAACAACTTGTTTTAGAATAAATTCCAGAAAATCATTTTCTTGCACCGTTAGAGCCATTTTCTTTTGAGAATTGAATAAACTCTGAATTCTATTATATGGCATAAAAATACATTTTTCTCTAAATGCGCCAGGAATATTGGCGTGAACAGCAGCATCCATAATATGTGCAAACCATTTTTGAAATTCCGTTCCAGTTACGACATAATTTTCTTCAGAAAACCTACGAGTCAAATATATCACATAACCTGAAATTTTTTGAGATTTCGCTATTAATGAGATCAAATCATTTCTAATTGTTGAATCGGTTGTAAATTTGAATAAGCCAATACCATCGGGATAATGAGTATGAAGGAATAGTTCAGAAACAGGACACCAATGGTCAACCATATCTTCATTATTGACGACTAACAGATCAGAATTTAAACATAACCGCGCTAAATTGTTCGCTAAATCAAGGTTATAATGGTATATGTAATTTAATGCTTTCATAGTATTTGAATACCTGATTTCGGGAGATTTTCGACTGTTTAAATTTGTTTTTAACATTTTAATTTTACCTGAAATTTTTCTATGAGTTACAACTCCAATAATCAACGATAAAGCTTTTTTTGTTAAAATTTCTGTTTCCAATTTCGACATATGATTAGGATCCGATGATTCCAAATTTATATCGTAAGGTGATTGTAATACTTTTGCTTTGGAATTAGAGGGTATTGTCAAATAACCTTTTACAAATTGGCGATCTATTAAATCTATTTCGTCCTCCAGAATTCTATTTTTAAAAAATTGAATTATTTGTTCATCCGACGCGTCTTCTGGAAGGCCATAAGCAACACCTCTGGCAGTCTGCACCGATCCCGCGGGAAATCTATATAATAATTGAGCCCAAATCATTGGATCTCTTAAATGACGGAAACGGATTCTATCACCAATAAGAACATTCGTTAATTCATCATTAAATTCATTCACTTCCACCTCCAAAGGGGTGTTTTCATCAATGTTTGGAGCACCAAAACCGTTAAATCTTGATGTATTGGATCCAAAATGTGGAATTCTAACTCTTTCCCTTAAATTTATACTACTTCTCATACTGTTGGGCGTGGCTCGAACATTCGGTCGAGATAGAAAATCGTTACGGTAGTTATTGAAACTGTTAAAAGTCAATAATTTAATATTTCTAGGAGGATCGACAAAAGCTACCATGAAATAATAATCTTGGAAAAGAATATAAAAAAATGGAGCATCATAATTTATAAGAAAATCTGATGACTTCAGATTTTTAACTTAAGAGACAGGTATAAAATTAAGATGATAAAAAAATAATGCTTCGGGTCGGATTTGAACCAACGATGCCTGGATCTTCAGTCTGGTGGCGCACATTTTTCGCTCTCCGAGTGAAAAGATCATCCATACGCCATGTCCAGTGCCTTCCCGAGCTAGGCCACCGAAGCTTTGTTAAGATTTATCCATTTACGTCAATTTTTAAAGATATAAAATGTTTAAGTTGACAGAAATGATTCAATCTTAAATAACCTAATTTTGCATATTATTAAAAATTTTCTACACTCATTCCAATTTGAATTAAAACTTTTCCCTTCTTGTATTTATCTTAATCGATGGTGGAGATTTAAGTTTTCTTCTTAAATTGCATATTCAAACTTAATCTTAATAGTTTAAATTTCACAAAAAATGCATAATTATTACAAAAATATATATGTTTCAAATTATCAATTTATTTGAAAGAATTTTGGTTGTGAAAAAAAATGGTATCTGAAAATAAATTCAACAATTTAAATGAAGTGTTAGATGAAACCTCGGAAAGATATGCTGATAAAATTTTTTTAACTCGCGAGAGAATTTCAATATCAAAATTAAGCAAAGAGAAATCTGATTCAAACTCTGAGTTATATAAAGATAGTCAAACTTATTCCGAATTCCATGACAATGTTTTACGATTTGCAAATGTTTTACGCTCTTTTGGAACTGAAAAAGGAGATTTCGTGGGACTTCAACTCAATAACAGTATTGAGTTTTGTATAACACTTTATGCTTGTTATCGAATAGGGGCAGTTGCTACACCAGTAAGCTCTTTATGGAAATTACGCGAGATGTGTGAAGTTATTGAGAAAGCTCAAATTAAGACAATCATCCTCGATTCTAAAAAGATTCCTATGATAAAAAAATGTGGAAAAACACAACCAATACAGAATATCATTTTAATTGGAGAAGATTTCAACGATTTTTCAGCAGTAAAAGGTGAATTTTGGGATTTAATAACTAAAGCACTAAATATTGATGCTAAAATAAAAATTAATCCAGATAGAATTGCGAGCTGCCACTTTACTAGAGGAACTACTGGAGATTCTAAAGCAGTTCTTCATAATCATAAGGGTCATATATATTCATATCAAGTTGTATCAAATACATTCGAGATTAATGAACAAAGTCATTTAGTTTTGGTTTTGCCCATGTCACATATATTCGGTTTTACAATTTTAGGAACAATAATCCTAAAAGGAGGAAGTTGCAAATTGTTAAATCGGTTTGATCCACAATTTCTTTTAAAATCGCTAGAAGACCCGAATATGACATTTTTCTGTGGCGTACCATCAATATTCAACATGCTAGTTGCCCAAGATAATTTAGAAGATTTTAATATTTCTTCTAAAAACAAATATTTTATTTCAGGAGCAGGTGCTTTACCAAAGAAAACTGAAGAAGAAATAAATAAGAGATTGTTAAAGGGAAAAGGAAGAGTCTGTCAAGCATACGGAAGTACTGAAGATCTTTGCTGTGGGACCGGTACTTATGAACGTGGTCTTATAGGATCTATTGGAAAACCTATGATAGGTTCGAAACTTGAAATAATTAATGAAAGCGGAGAAATTCTTCCATTTGGCGAGGAAAACGTAGGAATGCTCATAAGTCAAGGACCATACATAATGATGGGGTATTTAGGTAATCCTAAAGATAAAGATCCAGTAGACAACAAACAAACTTTTGAAGTTTTAAAAGCAATAAAAGATAAAACCGGAATTTGGTATCGAACAGGAGATATTGGCTATCGAGATAAAGAAGGAAATTTTTATCTTGTAGATCGTGCCAAAGATATAGCAAAGGTTTCAGAAAGATTGGTTTATCCAAGTGAAGTAGAAAAAACTCTTGTTCAACATCTATATATAAAAGAAATCACAGTTTTAGGAGTACCTCATTATATTTACGGAGAACAATTACTTGCAGTTATAGTTTTACATGAATCAGCAAAAAATAAAATTGAATTAGAGAAAAGAATTCAAGAATATGCCGAAGAAAATCTTGCAAAATATAAAATTCCGAGAGTTTGGTGGTTTAGGTCAATGTTGAAGAAAAATAATCAAGGAAAAGTAATTAAACGCTGGTATAAAGAGGAATATATTAATTTTGAAAGAAAAGAGAAATTAAAAAATTGGTTGTTTTTTGATGAAGGTGTAGCTTAATAGGAATTCTTGAATAAACTGATTAAATCTTAAAAATTTTCTAAAAACCAACGGATATATCATTGTTGGAGTTAGAAATAACAAAAAAAAATACCATCAATAATTTATTTTTTCCTCGATTTATAGGCTTCTTTACTAGCATTTCTTAATGCTCTGGGCAAAGCTTTACTGTATGCAGCCAGTTCAATTTTATTTTTAGATTCAGTAGACTCTTTTAGTTTGTTCAAAATCATTTTCAATTCAGTTTTAGTCCCATCTGAAAGAAATTCCGCTTCATCAACTAAAATTTTTTCTGCGCGTGTTGCATAAAGGTCTGTTATTTTCTTCTGAACCTTTCTTTCTTCTCTCTTACCTTTCTGAACATTTCCAGTTATCGACATGGCCGTTGTGGCCTTTATTCCCATCTCTACAATCATTAATTGAATATTTCTGTGTCCTCCAAGTACTTCAATCAATCTTGACACATTTTCTAAGCGGTTAATAATAGAATTTGAATTAAATTCAGAAATAGAGCCGCGCCCTCCCATTGTTTGAACTACTTCATAAGTACATTTATGATACATTTTACTCAATAAGTATTTTCCTTGAGCCGCCATAATTGCAACAGATCCTTCATCCATTGGATTTGGCTTCTCTCCCTTTTCAATTTTATTTCCAACTTTAGCATCATAAAAATCTGCAATTTGGAATGCAAAAGCAGTATTGGCTGCAACTTTTGAATATAAATCATCCAATGTATGGCTTATACCTTGATATTTAAATAATGGTTTACCGAATTGATGGCGGATTTGCGAGAAGATGACACCATGCGCAAGCGCTGCCCAACTTCCAGCTATACCTGCACCCATAATTGCAACTCGTTCTGGTGTAAGTCCTCTAAATAATCGCTTATAACCCTCTCCAGGTGGTGCTAGCATACGTTCAGCTGGGACAGTAACGTTATTATAATTAACCTTAGCAACTCCGATACCATAAGCACCAGGAATTCGAAGACGCTCGGTTGTTAACCCTTCATCACCTCTCTCAAAAAGAGTGAACATCATTGTCCTACGAGGGTTGGAAATATCTGTCACTCCATATGTAGAGAAATAATCTGCTACTGCTCCGTTAGTTGTATAAATTTTAATTCCATTATAAGTGATTGAGCCATCTTCTGCAATGCTTGCTTTCATTTTCATGTTAACAGCATCAGACCCATGCTCAATTTCAGTAATTCCAATCCCCCCAATTTTCGTTCCCCTATAAATTTCTTTAAGAGCTTTTTCTTGAAGATCTTTTCGTTCAGGATTGTGATACAAGGAATTCCCCACTAGAATTGCTGAAGCAGTTGCTGCAAAATCTGTTTCAGGACTGAGTTGCACCATGCACATATTTAACAACATTTGTCGTTTACAAGAGCCTTCAACACCATTATAAGTATTCATTCTTTGGAGCATATAATGCTCCCCAAGCTTTGGAAATAAAGGGTATGCGTCTTCATTGACGTAACACTCGTCTGCTTCTTTTTGAAGCTTCTTGCATACTTCTTGAATTTCGGTCATCATATCCTGTTCGTCTTTAGATAATAATGGAAAGAGATTCGCATTAAGAAAGGAATAACGATTTCCAAGGCTTAAAGCCTTCTCATAGTTTTTTTCTAGCAAATGTGTATAATTTGCTTCACTTAATTTCATTTTTTTTAACACCTTTTTAAATTTTCAAAATTAAAATTACTCAAATCTTTCTTTTCTCTTTAAGAATTTAAATGATTTGCTAAAAATTCTATGAAAAAGTAAATAGAATTGGAAAATTAAAATATTTTAAAACAAAGAATAAATAGAGATGATAATCCTTTTTGGTTCAAATTTCTAATTTTATTTAATGTTCAGCTACAATAAGAAAAAAAATTATTCCGTAAATCTATTTTGTCCCACATGCAATGAAAATATTTCCTTTAACATTCCCGAGGATTTTATGCATGCAGAGCACAAAAGATATCCCTTTACATACCGCTATATACATGGACACCCTACTCATAGTATAACGCTTTACATTGATAAAAACCATGATATTCGTGGCAAAGAATTCGGGGATTCTCTTTCTTTCTCGAATGAATTGATGGATCGAATTTTTACAACAAAAAATATAAAAACACAAGAAGATACCCAAAAAATCTTGGGAAGCATAATCAATACATTCACAGTGGTTATTGATGCGAGGGTGCCTGAAAATGAAATCATCCATTATGATGTAGGAACTAAGCTGGGAAAAAAACTCGAGCCACTGTTTAAATCAACTGAATATAACAACATGATGTATGAATTAGCAGGGTTTTGGAAGAAAAATGGTTTTGGTCATATTGACGAATTGAAAATCACCCCAAAATCCACAACTTTTAATGTTTATGATTGTTTTGAATGCTCTCACATGCCTAATATGGGCAGAACTGTATGTAAATTAGATGAAGGATTTCTTACTGCTGTTTTAGAAAGTAGGTTTAAAAATAAATTTGAAGTCAAAGAAATCGAATGTTACGCCTCTGGATTCGACCACTGCAAGTTTGAAGTAAAAAGAATATAAGAAAATGAAGAATATGCAGAAAATCATTGATGCTCATGTTCACGGCTTTCCAAACAATCTTTTTAACGCTATTTGGGATTATTTCGAAAAAAATTATTGGCCCATCCGGAAGCGTTTTTTTCTTGATGAAATTGCACAATATCTCCCCTCTCAAGGAGTAGAAGCGTTTACAATCCTGAATTATGCACATAAACCCAATATTTCTGAGGATCTTAATAACTGGTCCCATGCTATGGGAAAAAAATATCCACAAACAATTCCATTTGGAACCATCCATCCCAAGGATTCATATTTCCGTACTGAAATTTTGCGTATTCTTTCCCTTGCTCCATTAGATTTAAATGGAATCAAACTGCAGCTAATGGTCGCGGATTTTGATCCCAATGAAAAAGGTTTGGATTTTATGTACGAAAAACTAATTCAATTTGATAAAATACTGGTTTTACATGCTGGTACCGGTCCGGTTACAGATATGATTTTAAACAAACAATTAGATTTGAGTACACATGTTGGTATTGCTAAATTGATCCCCGTTTTAGAGAGGTTTCCAAACCTTAAAATCCAAATTCCCCACCTAGGATGTATGGAAACCATTGAATTTTTTGATTTAGCGACCCAATATAAGCGAGTTTATTTAGACACATCAACGGCGCTAGAATTCTTATTTGAGAATACTCAATTTTCCAAGCAAGTGGATCTTTCCTTGGATCGATTGATAGATTTGCAGGATAAGCTCTTGTTCGGGTCCGACATTCCAAATATCCCGCATCCCTATTCAAAACCGGTTCTCGCTGTAGAAAATTTACCTCTAAAACAAGAGATTAAGGATAAAATCTACTATAAAAATGCTCAAATATTTTATAAAATCCCCTCAAGTTGAAGGAATTTTCTAATCTTACTTTACCATGCAGGGATCCGCTGGTGGTTAACTAGGAAATTCTCATTTCTTTTTCAATTTGAAAATTCGCATTAAATAACTGCAGTATTCTTCTTTCATAATAATTTCATATTTTAATCCTGATTCTAACACAATATTTTCAAGAGAATTATAAAAAATGTTTAGATAATTTCATCTTGATTTTTTCTCAAAACATTTTTTTAAAACCTTTACTAATTCCTCTTTATTAAATGGTTTCCTAAGAAAATCATTAAATCCGTAATCTCGATAATTTTTCATGACAAAATCATCTGAATATCCACTTGAAACAACCACGTAAGCATTAGGATTAATATCCCGGATCTTCTCAATTATTGCTTTTCCACCGAAATCGCCAGGGAGGGTTAAATCCACGATAAGAAGATCAACATCTTCCCCTCTCTCAATTATATTTTTATATGTAGAAAGAAATGTGGTGCTTTCAGAAGAAGATATTGCGGTCATTCCCAAAATTTTAAATAGATTTTCAATTACACGCAAAACTAGAAAATTATCATCTAAAATCAAAGCAGAACCGGAAAACTGTTCTTTTAAGGAATCTTGTTTCTTACTTTCTTGAGTAATTTTCTCCTTTGCAGGAGCATAAAAATAAAATTCAGTCCCCTTGCCTATTGTTGTATGGAATCCCATATATCCATTATGATCTTCAATGATTTTTTTACAAATGCTTAACCCAAATCCCTTTCCTTCGCGTTTGGTTGTAAAAAAGGGAGAAAAGATTTTTTCTTGAATATTTTGTGGAATCCCCAACCCAGAATCGATAATGCAAAAATGAATATATTTACCAGGGTTTAATTGGAATTGATTATTTACCTCAAGTTCCACGTTATGAGCTTTTAATTCAATAATCCCTCCTTCTGACATCGCTTGGTCTGCATTTATTACCAAATTCTGAATAATTTGACTAATTTGAATTGGATCCCCATAAATAGACCATAAATCTTTATCAATATCAAAAATAGGTCTCGATTTTCTCCCTCGCATAGTAAATTTAGTAGTTATTTCAATAATATCTGTAAATTCGATTATCTCTTTATTCAAAAATTCTTCTCCTTTAGAAAACACCAAGAGTTGATTAACCATATTTTTTGCCTGGAATGATGCAGCTGTAAGATCATCAATAAATTCTTTCCCTTCTTCTTGAAAAATAGGGTAATCCTCGATTAAACTGATATTTCCAATAATAGAAGTGAGAATATTGTTAAAATCATGAGCAAAACCCCCTGCAATTATCTGAATAGAACTTAACTGAGTTTGTGAGATTAATTGGTCTTGAGTTTGTTTCAATAATTGATTTTGTTGTTTTAATTTGGTGTAATAATCCAATAATTTATTTTCAAAAAATATATTAAAACCAAAAAATAAAATTCCTATTCCTACCCCAATTTCAAATAATCTTCTGAAATTAATGATCTCGTGAGGTATAAAGGCATCCAGAATTGTAAGAAATATATCTAGTCCTATTAACATGAGAATTATTACCATACTCAAATGAGTTGGAGTTTGTTTTTCTTTGGAGAGGCGAAAATGTAATTGATTGGCAAATATAAGACCCATAAAAATGGGATATAATATAATTGTAGTAATATCTGGAATCTCATCAGAAATTAAGTTTAGGATAAGAATGTAAATTAGAACTATGGCAATTGAAAAAATTACATATTTAATTAACTTTTTTCGCTCATTTTTTTGATTTTGAGGAAATTCAGCAAGATAATAATTCAAAGATATATAAATGAAGATTGGTAGAGCAACTCCAGACAATAAAATATGGATTATTGAATATTTGTCATTGTAAAATCCATTATCTACAAATCGAACATAAAGTGACAAATTATGAAAAGATATCGCAATAATCCAATTTTTTATACGCTTTATCCCTTTAATATATGAAATAATGAGTACTATTAGCCCAATACTCGTGAATATCCCACTTACAAGATAAGGAAGACTATTTGCTGGATCAAAGACCATAGGTTACATAGTAAAAAGTAGTGAGAACCTTAAGAGTTTTTTAATAATTATGTATGGTCAATTTCACTAAAAAAGGAAATATATATCCAATTTATTTTTTAACGCAAAAACTCTTAATCAAAAAGGTTTGAATCCTTATGTTTATAATTTTTTTCTTTATTTGAATATTCTCACTAAATAACTAGTGTTTTCTTCTTTCATAACATTTTCATATTTTAATCCCAATTCTAATACTATACTTTCAAGAACATCAGGATCTACATGGAGAATCTTGAAACAATCCCCCATTAAACCCTTATATTCCAACTGTAGTCTAATTTCTCCAAGATATCGCCCTTCATCTTGGTTTTTCTTCTGATATGCTAGATGAATTGATTTCGTAGTTGGTCGAATATCCGTACTATCAAAGATAATATTGCCATTTTGGTTGAGTAGAGATTTACAATGATTTAAAAATTTCTTTAGACCATTTATATTTTCAACAAACCCGATAGAACGCCCTAAAAGAAGAATTGTATCAAATTTACATTTATTCGAATTACAATATTCATAAAAAGACATACATGCAACATTTTCCAGCCCTTTTTTCTTCATAATATTGCATGCATGCAGGGAGACATCAATAGAAGTCACATTTAATCCCATTTTTTGCAGTTCGAGACTATGAGGTCCGACTCCCGCTCCAATATCTAAGACTTTTCCTTTACATATTTTTAATGCTTCTTTTTCTATCAATGAAAATTCTGATGGCTCACGAAAATAATACTCCACTGGATGCTCATCTTTCAAACCATCATCTCTATGCATAATTAATTTTTCCACTTCTTTACCAGTGTAATAATCCATTAAAGCTAACCCGAAGGGTTCCATCGCTTTAATTAATGCATTTTTTTTCATGTTAATAGTGAATTATAGAAAAAATATTAATTTGCCCAATTTCTGTTAATCATAAATAACCTCCATATGAACCATATGATTTTATCATTTGACTTTATGCCACCATGTATCTGAAGGGATATCCTTAAGAATTAAAAGAACAAGTTATTACATAGGATTGAATTTTTTTAAACTGTTGTAAGAAAAGATTATTATTCAACATTTTCCTATGAAAATTCATCCTTTTATAAAAAGGTGTAAAAATTATGATAATGCAAATTAGTTCAACCTTTGTGTGGGTGATAGTTATAGGAGTAATAATATTCGCCTGCTGTATTCTTGCTTCAGGGCTTAAAATTGCCCTAGAATATGAACGACTCGTAATCTTCCGTCTCGGTAGATACTCTAGAACTATCGGTCCTGGAATTGTATTCATATTTCCAATTCTAGAAACTGCAAAGAAAGTAGATCTCAGAATTATTACTCAAGACATCCCACGACAAGAAGTTATGACTAAGGATAATATCCCAGTTCTAGCTAACACTGTGGTGTATTTTAAAGTGGAAAACCCAGAAGACGCAATTATTAAAATCGAAAATTATGTTTATGCTGTGCGACAATACACACAAGCAGCGCTCCGAGATACTTTCGGAACTATGGAATTGGATGAAGTTCTCGGTGAACGGGACAAAATAGCTCAAGACATCAGACTTATTGTCGATAAAGAAACGTCCGACTGGGGAATCGATATTAAAGGGATTAAAATTCAAGAAATGGAACTTCCCTCCGAGATGAAACGTGCATTTGCTAAGCAAGCTGAAGCAGAACGTGATAAACGTGCAGCCATTATTAAAGCTGAGGGTGAATTCTTAGCAGCTAAACGATTAACTGAAGCCGCAGCATTGATGGCTACCGAACCAGCAGCACTTCAACTTAGGACACTTCAAACAATTCGTGATATTTCAAAAGATCCTTCTGAAAAAATTGTTATCTTTATGCCAAGTGGGATTGGAAACGTCGAAAATTTAATTAAAACGATAAAACCTTAAAGGAAAGGGGGCTAAACTATTGAGTTTAAAACCCGGATTGCGCTATGTGCAAATAGCTTTTAATGGTTCTATAAGGCAAGTTAGAAGAATTCTGCCTCAAATACGATATGACCCACGAATAATCATAGAAGCTGGAACACCATTCATCAAGCGTGAAGGTATGGCAGGAGTTCGTTTAATAAGAAGAATGTGGAGAGGTATTGTCGTTGCTGATTTAAAAATTACAGATGGGGCTCGTGATGAAGTAATTTTTGCAGCTAATGCAGGTGCAAGTGCAGTAACCGTCATGGGATCATCTCCAATCGAAACATTAAACATATTCTGTGAGACTTGTGCCAGATTAAATATATATTCGCAAATAGATATGCTCGGTGTCATAAATCCATTAAGAACTATAATGCAGATGAAGGCCCCACCGGACTTTATTGTAATACATAAGGGACGTGATGAAGAATCCAATACCAAAAATATAATTCGTTATAGAGATATCACCAAAATAAGGTCAAAGTTTGAGTCGAAAGTTAGTGTAGCTGGAGGTTTAATACTTGATCGCGTTCGCAGCGCTTATTTCAACGGTGCAGATGTAGCGATATTGAATATTGTCAGTTCTTCAGATTCAAATGAGGGTTTATTGGATTCATCAAACTTTAAACAGTTAATGGCTATGATATTGAGCGAAGTTGGCAATTAAACTAACCGCTAATATCCAAAAATGCCATATTTTCTTTTTTCTTATCTTTTTATTTAGTTCTTAAGTTTACAAGTTAA
>JAUWMK010000224.1 GCA_030613185.1 Promethearchaeum sp. | reverse complement strand
ACGCTGCTAATATGTTAGCAAGATTAGGAAAAGACGCATTAGAACCTGTAACTAACCTATTAAACCATGATGATTCGTCGTATAGACGCATAGCTGCTTATATACTTGGAAAAATAGGTAATTCTGTGAAAGATTCAGATTCAATTGAAAATTTAGTTGAAGCTCTAGTTGAAGCTTTGGGTGATGATTCACCAGATGTTAGAAAAAGTTCAGCTCAAGCATTGAATAGAATTGGAAAACCATCAATTCAACCATTAATAAAAAGCTTAGGAAACATTTCAAAAGATGTGAGAGCAAGTGCAGTATGGTCATTATCTAAAATGGGAAACATCGTAGTAGACCCATTATTAGCTGTTTTAAACAGCCCAGTTAAGGACGTAAGGGCAAGCGCAGTATGGGCATTATCAAAAGTTGGAACACATTCTATAAGTGGATTAATTGGCTTGATAGAAGATCCTGATAAAAATATGAGAGAATCAGCTATTTGGGGACTCTCAAAAATAGGCGCACCCGCTATAGAAAAGCTAGCTGAAAAATGGAATGTGAGAATTGGGAGTGATGCGCTTGAAGGAGAAAGTGAGACAGATAGCGTTGATATATCTGATTTAATGTCGGGTGGAGAAGGCTCAATCAAGCAGTGGATTAAATTTATGATCGATAACCGTGCACCTAAATCAGAAGAGTTCAATCCTGAATTATCTGAGAATGAAGAAAAGCCAGAATCCAATGATTCAGAAGAAAACGAGTGAAAAAATCGGGATATTTTATATTTACATTTTTTTTTTACAATTGTTCTCTTTTTAGTGCTATTTATTCAGAATAATTTCGACGACATCTTTATCCTTCAATTCATGTGATCTTCCAACATGTTGTCCGCCAAAATCAACCGAATCCCCCCATACTTTAGCAAAATGAAAATATTTTTGTAAATCTTTGTGGATTTTTCTTGAAATCTCATCGACGGTCACTCCTTCTGGGCAGATTATAGGATCAGAGTAATCTATTTTAGAATGTGGGGCTTTGGTATAAATTCGGATCACCTCCAAGAGTCGAAATAAATAGTACTTCAATTGTTCCAGAGATATGGGATTTTCACTGGATATCGGAAATATGTCAAAATTGGTTTTTTTTTGTAAAATCTCAAAATTCAGGCGAGATTTGGGTAAATCTCCTTTGGTGGCTACAATCCCAATTTTATATGGAGATAAACCCTCATTCAGAATCTTGGCTCTTTCTAATTGACTTGTTAAGAAAGCATATTGTTTTAGCACATCCAAAGAAAGATCAATGACCATTAAAATTGCATCACAAGTCCTAGCAATTCGTAAAATTTGGGTACTTATCCTCCAATCAGCCCGATAATCAATAAATCCTGGAACATCAATTAATTGGATTTTTACAGATTCGTATTCACAGGTTCCACCTAAAGCCGTTCGAGTGGTATGTAAATAATCCCCCGTTTTTACTTGAGTATTAGAAATTGCATTCATGAGGGTACTTTTCCCCACATTTGATAATCCAAATAAAACAATACGTCCATCACCTGAGCGTTTAATCTGAAATGGATCATATTCACGAGATTTGGATTTCGGTTTTGTTTTGGTTTCTAAGATAACATCTTCAATTTGCGTCATGAACTGGCGAAAGATGCCAAACTTATCATATTTTTTAGTTTTAATATCTTCCAGAATTTCTTCTAATACTTGTATTAATTCGGGACCTTCTAAATTTCTGATACGGCGTGCAACATCGAAGCGATACCAACGTAGTTTCCTGTGTGCGTTCATTTGTATTTCTCCTATACATGTGGTTTGAATTTGGTTATTGAAAAAAAATTTGAATGGTTGAGGTTAGAATTGGGTAGAAAAAAACATACGAAGAGGATCAGAGCAGATATCTTGAAATTGTGTGAAATAAGAGAAAAAGTTTCTAAAAGTCAAGTTTTCTCGTAAAATCAAGATGAAATAAAAGAAAATTGACTCACAATAATTACTACTCACTCCCATTATATTCTATTAATATTTATGCTTCCTATACAAATCTAACTTAACTTAATAGATAAAATCTAACCAGAGTGCGAGTTCCCCTCGCCCCACGCTATAGTTGGGATGTTGTAGTAATCATTTGTTATATTAAAGATAAGATAATTTCCCATAAAAATTTATTTGGGATCTGTACAATTCTTTCATTTCTTTCTTTCAATATTATATCGACCGCGAAGTTCAATTTGATTAATTCTTGAATTAATTTCATCGTTTTCAGTAGGATTCATTTTTTCTACTGTGTAATAACCCTGAATGAATTGATTGTAAAGAAGTGGAAAATACTTACCGTGAGTGCTGCTTATAACTCGTTTGAATAAATGTAAATCCATAGCTTTCCCCTCAATCCCGATATCACTTTCAGTTAAACCAAAATCGATGAAATACAATTCTTGATTTTCAGTATATATAATATTAGATGTAGTTAAATCCCCATGCATACGCTTTGTTTGATGTATTTTTGCTATCCAGTAGCCAATTTTTCTAAAAATTTTTTCAAGTTCTTCATTTGATAATTTGGGAATAACATCTTTTAATCTATTTCCGTTGAGATATTGCATCACAATTAGGCCCATAGTGGGGTTTATTTCAAATATGGCTGGAACAGGGATTCCAAATTTGAATAATTCTATTAAAGTTCGCCCTTCTTTTATTGTGCGTGAGAATCTTAGTTTTTTATCAATCTCATTGATCCTATAGTTTTTTGCAAGACGATACTTAATCAAAACATCGCGATTAAACCATTTTGAGTGGATTAAAATTGCTTCTGCACCACGACGTATAATTTCCCCTTGAATACTGAGATTTTGCAAAATATATTCATCGGACTTATTCAATCCAGTAATTTTTTTTTCTTTTTGAGCAATTTTATTCCAATTACTACGCCAAGGAATAGGTACATCATCCATTCTCCATTTGGGTGAGATTTTAGTTCCAGAAATATCATCGGGACCAGATGATTTAAATTGCAAAATTCCAGTCCAAGCAATCATTGCACCATTATCTCCAGCATATTTTTGAGGAACAACATGAAACTCTATATTATGCTCATTACTAATGTATGAGAGCATTTCCTGGAGTCTCTTGTTTGCGGCTACACCACCGGTTAATAAAACAGAATTTTTCTCTGTATGAGCAATTGCCCTTTCAGAAACTTCAGCTAACATTGAAAATGCAGTCTCTTGAAGAGAATAAAAAAGGTCTTCTTGATAATTTTTATTTATCTCATTGGTTTTTTCTTGTATTTGTGCATGTTTCCAAATCGCAGTGTAAAGCCCAGAAAATGAAAGATCCATTCCTTTTACAATATATGGTAGATAGATATATTTAGATCCACCCTTAGCAATTTTTTCTAGTTTAGGACCGCCAGGATGAGGGATCCCATGATCTCGGGCAACCATATCGATCATATTTCCGATTGCCAAATCTAAAGTTTCCCCAAAAACTTGATACATATCTGAATCAAAAGCACTAATTATTGTATTTCCGCCCGAAACATAAACTGTAACAGGATCAACTACGTTACATAAGAGTCGCCCAATTTCTACATGAGCGATGCAGTGATTTACTCCAACTATTGGGATATTTAACTTCAACGATAATGAACGGGCAATTGCTGCTCCTACACGTAAACAAGGTCCCAAACCAGGCCCTTGACTGAATGCAATTAAACCTAAATCAGTAAATTCAATATTTGCTTGTGAAATCGCTTGTTTTAAAACTCTATCAAATACGGTGTAATGATGTTCAACAACATCAACTGGTTTTAAGCCTCCTGTTTGGGGTTTATATGTATCTGAAACAAGGATTAAAATATTTCCTTGGTCATCCATTATCCCAACGCTAAATGTATGTGCTGTCGATTCAATTCCCAAACAAAGCATAAAAAACCCTCTTACTCTTCAAAATCATCTAGGCTTAAATAAATATATCCTAAGAAAAAAAATAAAAAACAATATTATTTTTTAGCGCGCTTTATGTTTCGCTGGTATTATTTTTCCGGTTTTTTTGAATGTTGTGTATCCACAACGCCCACAATGTGTGCGGTCGTAATGATCAGCCATGAAATTGCCAGGTCCACATTTAGGACAAGTTTCTCGCTCTCGAACAACTTTTCCACCTTTAATAACCCACAAAGGTCCTTTATTTTTATTTCTTGGGGGTTTTTGTGTTTTAGCTTTTGTTTTTACTTTCCTTTTTGCTCCTCTTGCCATGTTTTACACCTTCTATTTCTTCTTCTTTTTCTTCTTGGATTTAATTTCTTTCCAAGCGTCATCCCTTTTATCCTTTGGAATATTCCGGATATGGGAGTATTTAGGTTCTAATTTTAGAGCAGTTTCTTCATCAGCATAGATTATTGCAAGTCCTGTAACGGAAGGTTTTCCAAAATGTGATTTCATTTTTTTAATAAATGTGAGTTCAGTTTTTGCAGATTGAAGCGCAGCCAATTTATCTCGTACTTCTATTCTATTCGGAGATCCCATCCCTAGATGTTCAATTTCGAACGTTATTTCGGTACGATGCAGAATTTGATTATCTTCTACAGAGATTATTTTTATATTTACCACTTTTTTATTCACCAGATCAATCTGGTAACCTCTTTTCGAGGCGACCTTCAATTTGATCTAAGAGAAAATAAACTTGGATAATACAAAAAATTTATGTTTTTATCATTTTATTTCAGAAACGCGTTCCATTTGTTCAAAAAGTTCCTTTATTCTTTGTTTTATTTCTGAATTATTATACATTACCACACATCCTGCTGGAATCGGGGGGATTATATCTGTAATTGGAGGCTGCCCGTAAAATATGAAAGAATTATTGATTTCAAGAATTGCAGGAATAACAAGCAAATCTTCTTCTCCATCAATAATAACTAAATATTGGTTATCATCATTAATAGTTTCCTTGATAAAGTCGAAAATTTCTTCATTGATAAAGCCAGCGGGGTTATAAAATGTTTTTTTTATTGAATTTTCCAAATTTGGAATCATAAATTGATTTCTTCCTCGCTGAGATTCCCCATCAATAAATAAATATTTCACTAAAGGTCTGAGAAATTTATTTTGAATGATTGATTTTGAAACAACATCACCCACACCTACTACTGTGGGCATTTTTTTTATGCTTGAGCCATTAAACAAATCGCTGAAATGATTTTTTATCCATTCAATAGCATCTGGGAAAGAGACCTCTGGATCTCCTTTAAATAATTTGCCTAGCGGTTTAGAAAATTCTTTTCGCATAGATGGTTTAAGCTTGAAAAACATGGAATATAAAAAAAAAAGAAAAAAAAATATTTGAATTTTTGCTTAAAGTATTAATACAGGCGATACATGGTCTCAAGAGAATTTTCAATGATATTCATTGTCCGATTTAGTTTTTTCTCAGAAAATATTATGGGTCTTAGAGAATCTCTAATAGTACTTTCGATTTTTTTTATTTCGTTTAATCTTGTGCTAGGTGACGCAGTAAATAGAGTTAAAACATCATTTTGTTTATTATAATTGATCAGTGCTTGTTCTGTGTATTTTTTGGCTAATTCTGGACTTATCCCCCCTTTAACACTTACTAATTCAACCATCTTATTAAATTCTTTTAAGCGGTATTCGTGAGATATAAATTTGTTTACACTACCTTCCATAATAAAAATTCACCAATATCAATTAAGAAAATTCAATGTCAAAAATGTTTCGAATTATGGAATTAATTTTTAAACAAAAAAAAAATCACACCATATTTTTTAAACAATATAAAATTCCAGGAAAAAGCTGAAAACCAATTCCAACCTGGTGCGGTGATAATTTCTCAGAATTTCTATCAAAATATATATCCACTTCATGTTCAATTCCCATATTAGATAAAACCTTATGGAATTTCTTAATATGAGTGGAAAACCCAAATTCATCCTCTTTCTCACAATTGACCAATATTTTAATGTCTTGAAAAGGATTAGGTGATTTTTTTATCATCTCGATGATATCATACTCCAACCACTTCTTTTTGGCAGATTCATCCATTTCAATAATATTTCCATTTGAATTTCGTTTAATTGAGGGAATTAGTCTATTTTCATTACAAAAAATTAGATCAGTAGTATCTAAAATATCTTCCATTTCTTTGAATCCCATTTCTTCTGCTTTTTTTTTCCCGTAAACAAGTTTATATATTGGAATTATCATTTTCCAGTCCAATAAATCCAAAAAAGAGGTTAGAGGACTTAAAGCAACTCCTACTTTGAATTTTTCTGGATATTTCAAGCAACCATATAATGTCCCATACCCACCCATTGAACCACCCATTAGTGCGCGATGCTCTTTATCAGCAATAGTTCTATAATTCTTATCAATATAATTGACTAATTCATCAAATATAAAATCAGAATAATTTCCAGTATGTTGAGAATTTAAATAAAATGCACCTTTCATTGCAGAAAAACCATTATCTTTTATGCCACCATAAATATCTGGTATTTTCAAACTGCATTCTGGTTGAACCAAAATAAATGGCTCAATTTCTTGATTTATTATCATTCTATCAAAATCTTCATATTTGGGCCTATCCTTAAATACTTTCCATGCAATTATTCGAAAAAGAAGGGAAGAAGATTTCTTTATATATTTTTTTGATCCTACAAGCAAATCATGGATATCCTGCCCATAACCGTGTAGAAGATAAATCACAGGGTATCTTTTTTCCCCAAATTCATGATATCCAGGAGGAAGATAAATCATAAATTGTCTATCGGTAGGTGAATTTAATGGATTACCTTCTAAACTCTTTGAATGGATATTTTCGGTTATATATCGAGGATTTTTCATATTTAATTCTTATTTTTTTACTTTGTAATTAAAGATTCTATAAATTAGAAAAAATTTTTTAGAAATGGACAACTTAAATTCTTAAGAAAAATTTCTTAATTCTTCATGAATCATTCATGAAGTCAAACACTTCTGTGAGATAAATTATAAAATGTACAAGAAAATCACACTTCAGCACGTGGTCAGAATCCCTCCAACTAAATTTGGATCTAATATTAAAGAAGCTGCTTTCGAGATTCTTTCAGAACAATTCAATGGGCAAATATATGAAAATATTGGCTTTATTGTTGCAGTAATTGATGTAATTGGCGATCCTAAAGAAGGAAAAATTTTACATGGTGACGCCTCGACTTTCCATTTAGTTGATTTCTCAGTTCTTGCATACCTTCCTAAACTTCATGAAATTGTTGAAGGAACTGTCGTTGAAACCGTAGAATTTGGTGCTTTCATCCGTTTAGGCCCTTCTGACGGTCTTTGTCATGTATCACAAATTTGTGATGATTTTATTTCATTTGAAAATATGAATCAGCGCTTCATCGGAAAGGAGTCTTCCAAAATTTTAACTGTTGATGACATGGTTCGAGGCAGAATTATCGCTGTTTCTATGGGAACTGGTCGTTCAGGTAAATTAGGATTGACAATGCGGCAGCCATTTCTGGGAAAAATTGAATGGATTATAAACGAAATTGAAGCCGAATCTGGTATTGAGGAAACTGAGGAATTAGAAGATTAATAAAATATAAGGAAATGAATGATTATGTCTAAAGAACGTGCTTGCAGAACTTGTC
>JAUWMK010000119.1 GCA_030613185.1 Promethearchaeum sp. | reverse complement strand
CATGCTCGGGTAATCACACTCAGTCATTTTGAGGACAGATATGTTATATGCTGGCAATATTTTGCAATCATATATGATTATGGCACTATAACATTCTGTATTCAACTTTACTACTTCTTGTCGCACGTAACCATTTTGGCCAGCTCAAGCGCTTGGTTTTGTAATCACGAGAGTTAGTTTTATATTTCATTGTATGGAATGAAATATACGGCAAGTTTTGAAGTTTTTGAGTGCCGACAAAAACCAATGTTAAAAAACTAAGATTCTTTTGTCACTTCATATTTTATTATTATTATTTTGAAAAATTTGTTAACAATTCAAGATATCATGATTTTATTAGTTAAATTCTTAATTTTGGATAAGAAATAATTATCAAACTCAAAACTTGATATCATTATTATAATATAAAAGTTTAAATTATGAAAAATAAATATTAATTTGAATCCCTGGCGTTTCCATTAATTTGGGAAGCTGTAGTGAAACACTACAGTGGAATACGAAGGAATACATATTACAAATTCTAAAACTTACTTATGTATGTTTTAGAATAATAACTCCAAGAGTTATTAAATTGCTGTTGTTTGCAGGGATTCTTCTTCTTTCTTTTCATTTATTTTTTCTATTTGATTCTTTTATTTTTTGAAAAATTTGATTATATTTTTCTGCTTTTTGAGGATTTACCATGTGCAAATAAGCAATTTTGCCTTGAAGTTGATTGTATATGACATCTCCTTCTTCCCCTTGAGGTAACCCAAATTTATAGTATCGATATAACTCCCCCCGTAAAGAATTCAACCATTTTCTTTTTACATTCAACTTCTCATTTACAATTATTCCAGTAACTTCTTTTCGATTTCCTTTTCTGAATACTTTGGTTTTTGAAAAATTTGGATGCAATTTTTCATCTCGAATGATATGATATACAGCTGATATGAATTTTCTAACATGAATCTTATCTTCTATTGATGAAAATGTGAGATCATCAGCATACCTTGAATATTTCAAACCATATTTTTTAGATAATCCATTTAATCGAACATCCATCCTTGATGCGTACAAATTTCCAATCATAGGACTCGTTGGCGCCCCTTGTGGAATAAACCTTTTTGAGCGATACCAATCTGTGCAAATACAAGCAAGAACACCAGATACAGGTCGATTATATCCGATACCTCGAAAAACATGGAGAACATGCCAGAATTTTAACGAGGGAAAGAAATTAAGGAGATCTATCTTTATTAGGGTATTTGCCATAAGATGAACACGAGCATTATCCACTGTAGATTTCCCTGGTACAAAACCATAACAATAATCAGGAATTTCCACTTTATCAAGTATATCACGTAAAATTTTTAATTGTAATTGCTTTAACGGATAATTTGGGCTTGAAATTAAACGTCTCTTCTTATTTGGAAACTCAACGAATGTATGAGTATAAAATGGACTTTCAGGTTCTAAAAATGAAGGAATTTCTATTTCAGGTTGGTCTTTTGACTTTTTCTTTTCTTTTTCTTTTTCTTTTATATCTTTTGGAGATTCTTCTTTATACTTATAATCATCTGGAATCTTAATATCTCCAAATTTTCCAAAAATCTTGTTTCGTTTTATATAATGGGAAGTTTTTGTTCTTTTTTGATTGAAAGAGTAACCCAATAGATTATTCACCCTAATATTAAAATAGTGGGCAAGGTCGATTATCGATTCTAATTGTGGGACAGTATGATCTGGTTTTATCTTAAAATGAAACTTCTTCTTAAAATTTTTTTTATTATAAACTTCTTTATTCAAGCTGGGTCCGAAATAAACACGTCTTAAAAGGGAAAAAATTCCTTCAATTTGTTTTACCCTTTCAATAGGCAATTCATGTGTATTTTTATTAATCACGTTTAACATTGAACGCTTAAGAATGGTGTTTTTTAACCCTTTTTCACCTATTCTATATTTATAATTTATTTTTTTCTGAATGGACAACAAATAGGATTTAAAATCTTCATCCGAAAGAGTTTGGATTTTAGAATAGATTTCTTTCTCAATAGTCGGATCAATCGATTTAATATATTTTTTCCATCGATATTGTCCAGGTTCATAAGGTCCTATTTTGGGTAAAAGACATATACATAAAATCATAATAAATACAAATGCCGCTAAAATCAATCCCATAGTCAAATAACTTTCTTCTTCTAATATCATAATGTCCATAACCTTTTGTTCATTAAAAAAAAAGTTGATAAATAAGTGATATCTTATTTATTGAAAATTTACTTAATATTTCTTTTGAAATGAATATAAAGGAATTTTCTAACCTTTTCTATCTTTATATTTAATCGATAATTAAAAATTATTAGTGTATAAAAACATCTGAAGATAGAAGAATATGAAAAAATTAATTCTTGTTCAATGGAATGTTAAAACGGGCCCATTAAATATCGTTCAATTCCCACCTGAAGAAGATATTATCCCTAATGAATTTCTTTTAAAAATCTGGGCAAAACATGAGATGAAATCTGATTCAAATTTCTGCTCTTTAAAAGAAGGTAAAAAATATTACTGTTCACTATTAAAAATCCATAAAATAGAAAATCAACCATATTTTATCATATTAGAATTAGAAATAAAGGATGATGTTCGAATTTTTGAAGAGATTTTAGAAAATGTTGCAGATGATTTGATAAATAATGTTGGTAAACCTTATTTTTCTCATGTTCTTACTGAAACATATACAACAATTAAACTTAATTCCGATTTAGATGAATTTCAAATATTTTTAAGGTTATTTGAAGATAAGAACCGCATAGATATATTACAGGTTTTAAGAAAGGGGGTCCTATCTAAAAGAAAAATGCATGATCTACTTGAAGAACAATTTGGATATGCAAACTTAAATCTAGATCTACTTCTAACACCTTTTATTAGATTAGGGATGATATCTGTAATAAATGATGCAGGAAGCGATAATTCATTTTATCTTACTTATGATGCGTATGTGTGTAAAATACCACCAAAACAACCCCCTAAAGTTGCTGAAATTGAAGAAAAAATTACAAAATATTTCTCAATACCACCAATCATTGATGATGATTTAGTTCAAGATATCGTTAAATTGCATCAACAACCAGGAGTAAAAGAATTAAACTCATTATTAAGAGAGGATGTACCAAATGGAATTGACTATGAAATTGCTCTAACTACTGTTAAAAATAATCCTACAATATTGGAAGAACTTGAAAGACTTTCTTTTATTTATATCTATGAAGAAAAAAGAGTGTTTTTATTTTCAATTTTGCAATTTGTTAAATTTAATCCAAGTTATCTTCTACCAATTTTAAAAAAACGTTATGAATCAAAAGAAATATCTTTGGAACAATTAATTCATCAGATAGAATTTATTTCATAATAATTCGGGCGTAAGAAATACATTCTGCATTGATTAATAATTGTTTATATTTTTTTAAACGTTTTAATTGTTCTGGCAAATCAAATTCCAAATCTTCTAGATTTTGCTCCCATCTTTCACGTTCTTTTTCAAAATATTGAACTTCCTGTCTAATCTTGTTGAATTGCTCTATCCTTTTCTTTTTACGAAAGCTATCACTTATTTTCTCTAGATTTTCAATTTGCCGTTTAGTTGGCATTTTTAACTTTTTGGCTTTTAATTTCTGTTCTGTAATCTTAATTTGGATATCAGAGAATATTTTTCGTTGTTCAGCGGATTTTATAATTCTTTTACGATGTTGAAAATAAGAATCTCGATTTAATTTAGCTAAATCTTTGGTTCTTATTTGAATCCATTTTTTGGTTGATTTTATGGAGACCTCATAACATTTCTTTAATATTTCTTCAGAAGGATTGTAATTTTTGGAATTTAAATCTTGATTTTGATTTTCTAAAAGAATATCTATGAAATTATGAGGACGGGAGATAAATTTTGCAAATGAAGGAATTAATTCGAATTCATCAGTTATAAATACTGGAATGATAATTTTATCAATAATAACACCTAGAAATTTAATTTCAAATAAAAAAAGATTTAGACCGGTCTCACTTCTTAATAATTTCTGAACTATAGGAATTTCTTCTGTTTTTAAACGCACTTGGAAGGGATCAATGAAAAATGAAGTAAATTTTTTCATATTTATAAATATTTGGCACGCAGCCCCTCCAAAATTATCCATTTTACTCCAATCTATCAAGTTCATTATCAAAGGATGTCCTAAAGCATAAAAATCATATTCTTCTTGATCTTTTGCTAAATCAATGTTAAAAACACCTTGATATTTATTATATTCAACTCTGAGGATTTTTCGATATATTTCTGATAATTTTATATTCCAAACCCCTTTAGCGTGTGGATTATTTTCGATAGATAGTTCAATGGGCAACTTTCCAATATTATTTTGGATTATTTGGTTATTTTTCATATATTTTGAAAATCTATTGATGAAAGTGAAAATATCAATCCCCGATAATAGATCAGGATTGTTTATATCTTGAGAAATGTAATCATATTGGAAAGATCGCTTGTCTAATATAAGATCTTCCAGTTTATCATAAATTTCATGGATTTTATCAGTTGTTTTTGCAATTGTTTCATCTATTCGAAATTTTCGAGGTATTTCATCATCTTTTAGAACTAGATTGGTAATTTTTCTTTCAAGTTTTCCTAAAATTGGTTCTAAAGCTCCAATGGATTCTTCAAATAATTTAATCCGATTAAGAATTGCTGTTACAATTGAAGATTCAACTGTATCTCGAATAAAGAAATTATATATCAATACATTCTTTTTTTGACCAAAGCGATCAAGCCGTCCAATCCTTTGCTCAAGTCTCATTGGATTCCATGGTAAATCATAATTGACTATTATATGGCAAAATTGAAAGTTTCTCCCTTCACCTCCAATTTCAGTAGATATTAAAATAGATCCTTCTTGTTTAAATGAGGAAATTGATTGATTTTTATGTTTTTCATCAAGATCTCCATGAAATTGGAACACTTTATAACCTTTTTCTTCGAGTAATCTAACCAAATAAAAGAGTGTTGCCTTAAACTGGGTAAAAATAATGATTTTTTCTTCGGGGTTATCATTCATTATTTTTTGTATTATGGTAATTAAATTTTCAGCTTTTGAGTCATAATGAAGACTTTCGAGATCTTTTACAAATTCTCTTAGAATTTTAATATGAGTTTTAATATTGAGATTTGTTTCCTTTTTTGGAATCATCTTCCGTTGTCTATTTTTAATAATTAATCGATCTTCTAAATCCAATTCTTCAAGTCCCCATGCATAATCCAAACTTGAATCTTCATCACTAAATTCTTGTGAATTTCTAAAATCATCTTGCAATTTTAATAGAATATCTTGATTTTCTTCAAGGTAAATTATCCTTTTTTTCAAACTTTTTAGTATTGCAGGAACAGAGCTTGTTAGTAATTTCTGCAGTATCACCATTACAAAACCTAATCCAGCAGGCCCTGATTCATAATTCTGGGAATAAATTTTTGCAAGGTATAGGTGAATTCTATTATAAAGTTCTAATTCTTCCTTTGTTAACTCTACTTCGATGATATGAGGAATTCTTCGAATAGGATTGTCTGGAAAAACAATTCTACGACGATTTCTAATGATAAACTTACTCAAAAAATGTTGATTTTCTAATTTCTGGATTAAAGCTTCTCTATGATGTGGAAATCTTAAAGTTTTATCTAATTCATCATCATCAATATAGATGTTGAATGATGGAATTTGATATTTAAGAGCGCTTCTTTCGTATGTATTTATTCGGGTAAAATTTCGGAGATTTTTAACCAGTAAATTTAATAATGGAATTTTTTTTCTTTCTGTTTCAAAAGATTCATAATTGTTAAATTCGTATGGATTTAACAACTGAATTAATGAGAAAAGATCAAAAGAATGAAGTTGTATTGGCGTTGCTGTTAATAGTAGCAAACTTTTAGTTTTTTCAGATAATTTTTCGGCCAATTCATATGCTAAAGTCGTTCGATATTGCTCTGTTTTTTGATTTGTAAGATATCGTCGTAAATGATGGGCTTCATCAAAAATTACAATATCCCATTCAAGCTGAGTTAAAATTGAATAACATTGGCTCATTCGGGCAAATTGCAGAGAGACAGTTAATAGAGAATATTCTTTAGCCGATTTTTTATGTTGTAAATTTCCTGAATTATAATTGATGTTCAATTTTTTAAGTAAAGCTGAGTTCAATCGAGTAAAGTTAAGATTGAACTTATTTTTCATCTCAAATTCCCATTGTCCAGTAATTGAAGCTGGTGTAATTATCAAAATGCGCGATGCTAAATTTCTTGCAATCATCTCTTTTATGTAAATACCCGCTTCGATAGTTTTTCCTAATCCGACTTCATCTGCTAATATATAGCGAGCATAACCTAATTCCAGCAAACTATGAGCTACAGATATTTGATGAGGTAATAAGGATAATCGAGAATTTGTAATTATTTTTAGCAAATTGCTTTCATAAAGATCTGAAGATTGATACGCCCAAAATCTAAGTAGGAATTGATCTTGGGAATCCACATTACCTTTAAGATATTCCTCAATAGGAGATTGATATTCCGAAATAATCTGTGTCTCTTCAAGTTGTAATTTGATTCCCGATGAAGACAAGATTTCATAACAAACAATCCCATTTGATTTATCAAGAATAATGGATAAAATCGTTCCTATACCGTTTGAATAACGAATTTTTTTTCCAATGTCAAATATATAATGCAATATTTCATTCTTAAAAATTATTTTTTCATGAAACGCTTGAAAATCTACGATATACTTGTTTATTTGGAAATTTGGAATTTCTTTAATTTCATTGTTTGAAAATTCTTCAAAAACATCCATTATTCGCCCAATCCCTAATCCAGGATTATTTTTATGGAATACTAAATTTCCTATAAAATAAGTGTGACTACGACATTTTAAATTGGAGCAAACACCTTTTAATGAAACATCAATAGAAGTTTTGCAATATGGGCATATATCTGGATTAATTGAAAACATAATTTAACTCACGTGATTTTTTGGAAAAATGATTATTCCTGACTTTGCCACTCATCATATTCTTCAAATAGATCATCAATTTCTCTCATTACACGGGAAAATTTTCGATATAATTTCCTGCCAAAAGCATCTTCCACTACATATGTCATTTTTAGATTATAGTCTGTAGTTAATTCAAAAAGGGATGATAACTCATCACGAGAAATATCTTCTTTTAAAACGGTATTGACAATCTGGTTTAATTTAGTTTTTAATAATTCAGTATTAGATTTTGATTTTTGAGCCTTTACCAATAATAAATGAATCCTTTTTTGCAACTCCTCTTCTTCATAAGATAATTTCTTTATTCCCTCTTCAATGATACGATCTGAACATAAATTTTCCACCCTATCATATATTTCAATTGCATTTTGAAGACTTTGCCCTGATTCTATGGGGTTAAAATTACGCCCTAGTCTAGCTTCAATTACTTTGAGATATGCACTTTCTTCCAGCATTTCGATGTTTTTCAAATCGCTCACTGGCCAACTCGAATTAATTTTCTTGGATAATTCTTTTAACCGTGATTCAGATACGGGAGTTTCCTTCAAGGCTGATAATATATCCTTTTGAAATCCTTTTGCATTTTCACCTAATAATTTAACCCTAACCTCAATATCAGGCATCATCTTCTTGTGAGCTTTATTTTTTATCCATTTAAACTTCTTAATTGCTTCAGAAATTAGTTTCTCTGCTTTTTTTGGCTTCCTTACTAATATTGTCTTTGCATCATGAACAAATTGAATCCCGTCATCCATTGCCATATTAAGTTCAAAGAAATAATCAATGAAAGATACCTGTGAGCGCTCCCTTAAGGTAATCTCTTTAGTAGATATATCTTTAACAACACTTTTTGTTGAAAGGAACCACAGAAAAGCCGAAGGAACCCAAAATAGGATACCTATGAAGAGTAATTCACGATAACCCATATCATATCTACTTAATAATAATAATATTCCTGTTGTAAGCATTAATGTGAAACTTTTCCCCAACTGTTCGGTTAACTGAAAAAGTGAAGTAGCAGTCCCACGATGTTCTGGTAAATTGACATCAACCATTACCGCATTTTTATTTGTTACCATACCTGCACTGAGAAAGGTTCCTAAGAAAGAAAAAATGATATAAAGAATATAAGAAGGATAATTTTTAAATATAGCAATAATTGTCTGAAAAACATAAAAAACAAACTGATCATTTGGGATTTCACTTGGATAAGACGGCATACTTGATAACGCAACTGGTCGAAGATAATAAACCATCAATAAGCATGCTGGAATCGCTAAAAAATTAGCTATAAACGCCAATATTGCACGATTTTTATTATTTTTATTGTAAACATAATCACCTACCAAGGATAAAACGATACTTCCAATTATATAACCAAAACTTGCCACAGCAGCCATCAGAGTCGAGACTTGAGTTATTATTTCATCAGGTAGAACAGCTAATAAGCCTTGTGTCCTATGAGAAAACGTCATTATTAAAGAAAAGATAATTATTGTTCCAGGAATTATTGAAAACAGTCCATTTATTATTAGATATTTGTTTGTTCGCTTCTTCATCATACTTATTAGTGCACGTCGACTCATTCGATAGTCATATTGAAGCTCCTCAAATTCTTGTAAATCTGCCAAACTCTCCTCTTGTGAACCCATTTCGGGTATTTTAACAAATGCTAAAAGGATTACAGCAATTAAAGCTAATGCAAACAAGATTAAAAATGGAAAATGCCAACCCAGATTAAAAATATTATAAGGACCAAGGAAAGCTGATAATCCCTGACCTGTACCGTTACTTATTGAAGAAAAAATCGCTAAAAATCCAAATAATCCGGAACGTTCTTCGGCTGGAAATATATCACTTAGAATTGATATCCCAACAGGAATTGCAAATCCCATGCCACCACCGGTTATTATCCTTGCTATAATTAATAACCAAAAGGAATTACAAAAAGTAGTTAATAGAAATCCAAAAGTTGATAAAAGAACACCCCAACGAATGACTTTGTTCCTATCTAGTCTGTCGGTGTAATATCCCCAAATTATCATAGTAAAGGCAATAATCAGAACCGATAATGAATCAGGAATTAAAATATAATTTGAATATTGCTCACCAAAATCTGAAATTATGTCAGAATATGATGGAATTAACATGTTCAAGGAAGCTACATTAATGAACGATAGCAGAAGAATAACTAAAATGACTGAAATCTCATTTTTAGAAAATTTCATCTTGTATTTCATCTTGTTTCGTTCTTTAATATCCATCCCCTCTATTATTATTACAAATTACAATATTTTAATTTATTTATTTGATCTTTAATGATATTCTGTTGAATTCTTTAAGCAAAAATTATGAAAAAATATCTTTAATCGAAATAAAAAAGAAAAATGTTAAAAAACAATTAATTCTCAATTAATCTTTATATTAAATCAAACTTTAGGCCAACAGTTTCGTAGATTTCTAGCGCATCTCGAATTTGTTCATCAGTATGGGTAGCCATAAGAGAATTCCTTAATAATTCATCCCCTACTGCAACTCCCGGAGCGCGAACAGGATTTGCATATAATCCTTCTGCTAAAAGTGCCTTCCAGACTTTAAGAACTTTAATCTCGTCTCGAATATATACAGGCACTACCGGAGTCTGACTAGCACCCGTTTCAAAACCCAACTTCCTTAATCCAGATTCGAACAATCGTGCATTAGACATCACTTTTTTCCTCATATCATCGCCATTTTCGATTAACTCAATAGCTTTAATTATTGTAGCTACTGCCGGCGGAAGCAGTGAAGCACTAAAAATGAAACTTCTTGCATGGTGCTGTATGTAATTTATCACGTCATCATTGGTCACACAAAATCCACCAATACTAGCAAATGATTTAGAGAATGTCCCAACTATAAGATCAACTTCATTGGTCAAATTAAAATGACCTACAACCCCTTCACCATGATCACCAAGATAACCCACCCCATGTGCGTCATCAATCATTAAACGGGCACTATACTGCTCTGAGAGTTCAGCTAATTGGGGCACTAATGCTAAAGAACCTTCCATACTGAAAACTCCATCGCTAACAATAAGTTTACCTTTATTTTTAGGCAAAGATTGAAGAACTCTTTCAAGATCTTCCATATCATTATGTTTGTAAACTTTCGTTTCTGCATAGGATAAACGACATCCGTCAACAATGGATGCATGGTTTAGTTCATCAGAAATAATAAAATCCCCTTTATGGGTCAATCCAGAGAGAACTCCAAGATTAGTTTGATAACCTGTTGAAAAAGTAATAGCACCCTCTTTTTCCATAAATTTGGCAAGTTTTTCTTCTAGTTCCAAGTGAAGTTCTAAGGTTCCATTTAAAAATCGCGAACCTGTACAACCTGTTCCGTAATTCTTTAAAGCATCACACCCTGCTTTAATCATCTCGGGGTGGTTTGTCAAACCCATGTAATTGTTAGAACCAAACATGAGTTTTGGTTTGCCATAAATCGAAGTTATTGGACCTATTATACCATCTGCAGGAATAAAGTAAGGATAAAGCCCCATCTTCTTAACATCTTGTGGCAGAGTATATTTCTGAACCTTTTTAAATATTTTTTCCATTATCTCTCATCTAAATGTTTGAATGAATAAATGAATATTTGATCAAAATGATCAAAGGCATTTAAGTTTTTAATTTTTTAAATTTTTCAGTACAAATTTGGTCCTTTTTGTTTTCATCGTATTTAAGCAGCAAAATGAAGAAAAAGGGCGAAAAAGTTTTTTTTTATTGAGTTTAATTGATAGATTCTGTATTTTTTTTGTAAAAAAAAAGAACGAATTTATCCAGTATTTTTATTATATATTGGACATATTTGTTCATTTATAATGTATAGGTTAATTCACAGCAATTCTGGAGAGGAAAAAAAAAATTTTTCATGATAAAAAAAGGAAAAAAACGGATTGGAAAATATAGCTAATGAGATATAACATATATATTTTCTACGTGGTAGTTGTTTTCAGTTAATATATTGATTTAAGATAGAAAAAATATCAGATTTGGGATGGAAAAAAATCGAAGGCAAATTTGTATAAAATTGTGAATTTGCTCCGGATAGAAAATTTTCAAGGGTTTTAACCTATTTACAATAACGCGTCCATTTTCATCATGAAATCGGTATTCAATTCCATCAATTTTTTTCTTTATGGATTTACCTTTTTAAATTTAAACAAAACAAAGAAAAACGTTGGATTGACTTTAAAAGAACATAAAAAGTTGGAAGACGACGAAATAGCCGAATGCGTTCAAGAAATGGGTTTTAAGATTACCTATGTGATGAATAAGGATTTAGAGCAAATAAAAGATGTTAAAGAAATAGAAAGAATTAGCTCCGGAGCAGTGGATATCCTAAATTATATGATAAAAGTCTTAAATAAGTCTACAATTTAAAAATGTTTTCAAAAATGTTTTTCCAATAATTCCTTATTTATCTTGAGAAATTTATGCCCAAATCCTTTCAACTCTTTTAAACTCCCTGATACTCCTTTCGGTTTTCCCGATTTAGTATATGTAATTTCAGTTTCCGTAATCGCTTGAAGAACGCAGTAGGGCGACTTGAAATGATCCAGCAGGATTTTTGCTTTTTTTTCACTCACCTGAAATAATCCCTCCAAGAAAAACAACTGAGAATCCACCGATATTTTTTCCTGCTCTACCTTAATCGGTACGTATTCAAACGGCTCGGTTTTTTGTACGAATTTGGCAAAGCTCCAGATGGTTTCTGCTGTCTCTTTGGCATCTCTGGTGGGAAATAGTGCAATTTTCATCTTGTAAATGGCGTATAAAATTGCCCCGTAAATACTTGCTTCGTAAACACCTTTCCTTTCAAACATTTTTTTGGGATTTTCCAGAATGATAAGGGGTTTTCTGTAGTATTTTTTGAGTTTTTCGAGCAAGAATCGGAGGGCTCAACGCCCCCCGTTCATCAGAACCGTACGTGCGACTTTCACCGCATACGGCTCAGGCTATATGATCGCATGTAGTCAGAAATCTCCGACCCCC
>JAUWMK010000101.1 GCA_030613185.1 Promethearchaeum sp. | reverse complement strand
GGACAATGGTGAACTCTAAAGGTAGAAAGTCAAAAAAAGAAGCTGTAACTGTTAAATGTATAAATGTTAAAATATTCAATTTTGTTATATAGAAATATTGGAAGAAAGATAAAATTCAGATGTACTAAATATGGACACATTGAAAGATAAAAAATCTAAAGCTCTCTCAGATATTGATCATAATATTGAAATCTTCGAAAATATCACATATCAAAAGGAATGGTCAGTAAAATATAGACATCTTCTGGGAATTCGTCCTTTGTCGGAAAAATCCCATTGAATTAGGAAAAAAACAAAGGGAATTTGAAAACATTATTGAACATGCAGAACGCTATATCTATTGTCATTTAAAGAAAATTTGAATTTGTTGAAAAATTTAAACATCATTTATGGAGGAGAGATAATTGTTTTCTGAAAGAAAAGTTAGTACGGGAGATATAGTCAAGGGTATATATTGGAAAAATCCCGTAAAAATTCTAAACCTTGAAAGAATTGGCTCAAGTATTCAGATTAAAACCATTGATACAAAAACTAGTTATATTGAAGAAGAAATTATTGTTGATCCCAGAAAACTTTCAATAATCCAAAACATTGTGTTTAATAGAGAATTTTGGCACTGGGCTATAGAGTCTTGGAGAATTCAATATTACGATTTCAATGAAGAACAACTAGCACCAATAATTTCTAATATCAATATTGAACCCTATCAAATTGAAGCAGTTTATGAATATATTCTTCGTTCAGGTCCAATTCGTTATTTAATTGCACATGATCCAGGAGCAGGAAAAACCATTATTGCTGGTATGGTTATAAAAGAGATAGACGCAAGAGAAATATTGAAGAATATTCTTATTATTGTACCACCAGGTATAATTCCAAAATGGCAGCTTGAAATGGCCAATAAATTCAATGATACGGATTACAAAAAAATAACTGGTTCTAATTGGAAATTGATAAAAGAAGAATTGCGTAATCCATGGAATGAATATAATAAAGTTATTATGTCCCCTTATTTTGCTTTGAGAAAAATCGAACATTTACCCGAAGACAAACAGTGGGATCTTGTTTTAATAGATGAAGTACATAAATTTAATAATCCAAAAGCAGAAAAATATCATCATTTAATCTCAACTATTGCAAAAAGGTGTCGTCATTTATTGCTTCTTACCGCTACACCTCATGATGGACATCAAGAACATTTTTTAACACTCATTAGGTATCTAATTCCCAATATCTCGCTTACTTCTGCTCATCAAGGCACATTAGGTTCTCTAATGATAAAAAGGACAAAAGAAGAATTATTTCATGCTAATGGTGAGCCTGTTTTTTTACCCCGAGTTGTAGGTACATTTAAATTAGAAATGAGTTTTGATGAATCAATATTCTATACAGAACTAATACAATTCATAGAACAAGTATTCGGAAATAATCAAGCAATACATCTGATCAAAATTGTATACCAAAGGAGATTTTCATCTTCTTTAGCTGCTTTAAAATCCACTTTATACAAAAGGCTTCAATTTTTAAACAATAACGAAAACGATGCTGTTTTTGAAGAAGAAACATTTGTTGAAGAAGGTGATGATTCCGATTTAATAACTGATGATGAAAAAGAGGTAATAAATTTAAAAACTAAGATGGAACTAATTTCATTCGAAAAAACGAAAATTAAAGAACTAATTAACAAATTAGAAATGATAAACTTCGTAGATGCTAAGAAATGGAAGAAATTAAATCATTTATTTAGCCAATTCGAGGAATTTAAAGATGGTCCAGAAACAGCAAAAAAGAAAGGAGCAAAACTCCTTATTTTTACTGAATTCAAAGACACATTGAACTGGATTGTTGATCAATTAAAAAATGATGGATGGGCAGTAACCTATATACATGGAGGCTTACCAATGGGAGATCTTAGTGATATTAGCGATCCTAAAGAATTTATACCATTTAACAACACTAAACCCCGTAATAGATTAATATCAATGGAATGGTTTAGGAATGAAGCAAATATTTTGGTTGCTACCGATGCTGCAGGAGAAGGAGTCGACCTTGAATTTTGTAATTATTTAATAAACTGGGATCTTCCATGGAATCCAACACGGCTTGAACAAAGAATGGGTCGTATACACCGATATGGTCAATTAAAAACAAGTTATGTTTATAATTTTGTTCTTTTTGAAACTGTAGAAGGTAGGGTCCAATCAATTATTTTAGACAAATTGGAACAGATTAGAGATGATTATGAGGAGATTGAAAAAGGTAGTGGTGATCGTGTTTTTGATGTTATTTCCTCATTTTTGAAAGACAATGAAGTCTCAAATACTGTTAAGGAAATGGAAAGAAAAATCGGGATTGAAAAGGATAAGTATGCAAAGAAATTTGGAGAAGATATTAAAAAGAAAATTGAAAAATTTCTGAAAAAGACAGAAATTCATGTTAAATCAAATAAATTGAGAGAATGTCTTGGATTAAAAACGGAATTTAAGGATGTAGAAACAGAGATTGAGAGATTTCGTAGGGCTCGTCGAGAAGCACCAGAATATCTTAGAGACTTTTTTCTTGCTGCATGGGAAGTAATTGGGGGTTCAATTAGAACAGAAAATGATGATGGAAAATTAGAAGAGGGTATTTTTGAAATAAATCATAAAGAACCAGAATTGTTTAATTTCAGCTATAATTTCCCAATTTATATTACATTCCAAAAACAGAAAAGTGACATAAAGGGATTAGAGATACTAAGACGAGGAAATAAATTATTTGATAAAGTAGTATATCATTTTCGAAATCTATATTCTGATATCTTAAACAAAGGAGAAATATTAATTGATAGTAAATCAGAACAGATTTACTTAATTTATTTTTATCTCGTATCGTTTAAAAATAAAACAGGCGATTCGGTTTTAAAAAAAGTTATTTTACTCAAGATAGATCAAAAAACTGATGAAATAACGGAGAAGTTTTTCAGTAGAAGTCATTTAGGATTAAGTATTGCTAATGATGGTATAGCAGAAGTCGCTTCAAAATATTGGATTCATTTTGATAAACAAAAAAAAGTTGAAAAATGGCTGGTCAATGAAGGTCTAGATAAAATTGTTGCTCCAGTAAAGAAAGAATTAAAAATTATTTATGATCCCATTGTTTCACGATTAGAAAATTCTATGAATGAATATTATCGCCAGTTTAACAAAGTGTCAAAAAATTATCCTAAAAATATTAGGGCATCAAGGCGAGAAGAATTAAAAAATCAAGAAAATGAGATAGATTTACAAATTGAAGATTACAATGATAAATTGATAATATTTCCTGAAAAACCGAAAATAATCTCAAAAGCAATTGTAATTCCGGGTTATTATAATGGACAAGGTATTGTTCTCCCGGTTGAAAATTATCGAGAATTATTAGATGGTGGACTCAAAATTCGAAATTCAGGAAATTGTTCCCTAAAACAAGGAGAAATTGATAGAAGAGGAATAGATTCTGTAATGAATTTTGAGAAAAAAAAGGGAAGAATACCTTTTTCTGTTGAGAAAAGCCTTGGATTAGGTTATGATATCGATAGTTATCAAAATGGAAAAATTGTCCGAAAAATTGAAGTTAAAAGCCATTATGAAACGGGAAATATTACATTGGAAAGATATGAAAAAAATCATTTTGAACGAGAACCATTAGTTTCTTGGGTATATATTGTGGATAACTGTAAAAAGGATAATCTTAATGAAAGGACAATTAATCAAATTCATCTAATAACGGATAAATACAAATTTGAAGAATATAAGTACACAAACATCAGGTATCCCATTTCTGAAAACAAATGGAAAGAAATTGTAGAAGAAAAATTAACATAATGATGATAATAAAATGGAAAAAGAAAATCAAAGAAAATTCATAGAAAATTCGTTACCTATTAAAGAGATGGGTGTAAATGCTGGAAAAGAAGGAAAGATTAGTAGAGGGAGAATTGCAACCATTCATAGATGGTGGGCAAGGCGCAGACAAGGCATTAGTAGATCATTAATTTTTTCAAGTATAGTAAATGCAAATGGAAATTTTAATGAGAAAAATGAAATTATAAAAAATTTATCTGCTTATAAATCAGGACACCAACATGAATTAATTAAAAAAGCAATCAATATTATAAAAGAAGAAACTCAAAATAAAGAGATTATACTTTATGACCCATTCTCTGGAGGTGGTAGCATACCATTAGAAGCAATGAGGCTAGGGTTGAAAGTTTATGCATCAGATCTCAATCCATTAGCATGCCTTATTTTAAAAGCAACATTGAAATTTCCACAACAATATGGTATGAAAAAAATAGATAATCCTCTTACAAGATCTCTGAAATCAACTGGTACATCAAAAAAAACTTCCGTAATTGGACAATTAATATTGAAATGGGGAAATTGGATTGTAGAAAATTCTAGAAAAGAGATTGATCCCTTATTTTCCAATGAAGAAGAAATTCCTGTTGTTTTTTTTTGGGTTCATACTATACAATGTTCAAACGGTGATTGCAATAGAAAAATGCCCTTATCAAAAATGAGTTATACACTTAAACAAACCAATTTAGCATATTCTATTGAATTGATACCAGACTTAGTAAAGGGTAAGTTTTCAGGAAAAATAAAACAAGTTAATAAAATAGGGGAATCACCCTATCCAAAATTAAATAGATTAACTGGTTCTCATGGAGATACAAAATGTATTTTTTGCAATCAATCAACAACTGGTGATAAAATACGTGAAATGGCAAAATTAGGGAAAATGAGCTATTACCCTATTGGAAAAATGGTTTTAAGAAATAAAAAAACAAAAAAAAAAGATAAGTTAGTAAAAGAAATAGTGCCTTTATCTAAAAAAGATTTTGAACTAATTGAAAAGTGCATCGAACTAGAAAAGAAGGATAACTTTTCATATATTCCTATTCCAGATTATAGCGGTAAAGGAAAAATAGCATGGGCGGTTGGTAGTCCCAGAATTTATGGAATCACTTCTTTTAGAAATATATTTATTCCTCGGCAGCGTTTAATAATTTCAATAATTTCAAAATGGATTAAATTTGCTCGAGACGAAATGAAAAAACAAAGATTGTCAATTGAATTATCAAATGTAATTTCTTTGTATCTAACATTTGCTCTAACAAAATTTATGGAATATTCTAATCGATATTCAATATGGATGGATGCAGGAAAACCAGCACAAGTAACAGCCAATTATGCATATAATCTTTCTTGGGATTTTCCTGAAATATATCCTTATAAAAAGGGAGGTTATTCCTTTATTTCAAAATTCCAAGATATATCCAAATCATTAGATGAAATCTCAAATATACCCACAAATTGCCTCAATATTTGGCAACATAATGCAAGCGAAGAATCGGTTTTAGAAAAAAATAGCATTGATATTATTTTTACAGATCCTCCATATTATGATACAATGGGTTATGCAGGATTGGCAGACTTTTTTTATGGAATAATGAAAAATACTCAAGGAGAAATCTTTCCTGAATTATTTAGAGATTTAGTCACTCCAAAATCAACAGAATGTGTATTACAAGCACATAGATTCGATGATATGAAAGTGGCAAAAATATCTTATGAAAATCAATTATCTGAAGCTTTTAACGAAATGAATCGAGTATTAAAAGATAACGGAGTTTTATTGATTGTTTTCGCCCATATTAATCTATCTGCTTGGTCTGCAATAATTTCTGCACTAATTCGAGCAAATTTTAAAATCACTGCATGTTGGCCAATAAATACTGAATCAACTACGGGAGCTATTCAAGGACGGGCTGCTCTAAAAGCAACTATGCATATTTTTTGCAGAAAAAAACATGAATCACTTGGAGCAATTTTTTTCAATGATTTACAAAAAATTTCCAAAATAAGATTATCAAGAAAATTAAAAGAATTTTGGAAACATGGATTTAGTGGTGTAAATCTTGATATCGCTATGTTAGGTCCTGCATTTGAAATATATGGAGAATATGAAAAAATTGAAGATGAAAGAACGGGTGAAATACTATCGATTGAAAGATGGATGGACTGGATAAGAAAGGAAGTTCTTCAATTACAACTTTCACAAATTATGAAAGAATTATTATCAAAAGATTTACAGGATAGTCTTAAATCATTAGATCCATTTGCTCAGTTTTACATTTTATTTAGACTAGAATTTGGAATAAAAAGTATAGATATTGACATAGCTCGCTTATTAGAAAAATCAACTAATTTGAATATAAGAGATCTTACAGAATGGGGATATCTAGAAAAAGAAAGTTCAAAAATAAATTTACGTTCAGCAGAAGATAGAGAAAAGATTGATTTATTAATTAATGGGAAACCTCCTGGAAATTTAATTACTATGGTTGATAAATTACATGGAGCGATACTTTCTCATCAAAGGGATTTGTTTGATGAATTTGAAAAAAGAGAAAATATTAGTTTTAATCACCCCATTTGGGCAATTGCTCAATTAATTTCTAATATTTTACCCTCTGATTCAAAAGAATCAATTTCACTAAGAAATTTTTTGAATGTCAGAAAACTAAAAACAAGTACATTGGGTAAATATATAAAACAATAAAGGAGAGAAATGGTTATGGTTGAAAAAATTAAGTTAGATCCTTGGTGGAAGGAATGTATTCCTAGAAATGATCTATTAAAAAGTAATATTCATGAAAATGAATTTACAGCAGATTTAGGAGAATTTTTAGAAGATAGGTGTGCAGAAATCTATCGAGATCCAATTAAATTCTTTGATTATTCCTTTATCACAAATATGATGAAAGAATTATTTATCAATATTCTTATCACACTTAGCAAAAAAGATAAATCTGGTCCATCAATCATTCAAATTGATACACCTTATGGGGGTGGAAAAACACATACATTAATTAGTTTGTATCATTTAATTAATTCCCAACATTTACTCAGGGACCACTGGAAATTATCTGAAATATATAAAAAATGTGGAAAAATGGAAAAAGCTAAAGTAGCATGTTTTATAGGAACTGTTCCAGACCCATTGGGAACAATACATACTGATACAGGAATTAGAACTCGTACTTTTTTAGGTGAAATCTTTTATCAGTTAGGCGTATATGGATTAATTAAGGATTTAGATGAAAAAGGGTCATCATTTGGCACAAAAAAGATAGGAGAGTGTCTTAATCGAGTTGGTCCTTGTTTAATATTAATGGATGAATTTCTTGTCTATGTAACTAAAATGTATGCACAAAAAAATAATCCCGAAATTTTAAAAATAATCGAAAATCTTTTCCCATCTATTCAGGAATTATTTACTGCAATTGCAAGTTCATCGTCTGCAGTTTTAGTTATAACATATCCTTCAAGACCAGAACAAATTTTTTCAGAAAGTGCTAATCAATATAAAGACCAATTATTTGCATGGCTTGAAACATATAAGGAAGTAACAAATAGGTCTCATACATCTAAAATGGTTGCAAAAGGAGATGAAGAAGTAGGTCAAATTTTACAATCAAGACTTTTTAAAAGTTTACCACCATTAAAAGATCAAGAAAAAGTTGGAGAATCTTTTTTTACTCTCTATAAAGAATATAAAGAACAATTTCCACATTACGCCACAGCAGAAGATTACAAGGAAAAAATAGTAAAATCCTATCCTTTTCATCCAGAATTATTGAGAATTTTTCATGAACAATGGGGAACTCTTCCAAAATTTCAACTCACAAGACATCTTTTAAAGATTTTAGCTTTGATAATAAAAGAAGAGTTTCAAAAATCTGAAGATGAAAGAAGAGATTCTCCAATTATCATGCCTTCCCATATTAATCTTAAAAGTCCGGGAATCCAATCAATATTATTTGATGTAATTGATGAAAAATATGAATCAGTTCTTTCATTAGATATAAAAAGAGCAGAAAATATTGACAAAATGTTTCTTAAGGATAGCATTCTCAGCCGTGGAGAATATGCATTAGGATTAACCGTAATAATATTTCTTCATAGTTTTTCTGGTAGTACGGCAGAACTTTCACCAAGAGAACACGTGGCATCCGTCGGTGTTAATATATCATCATGTTTGTTTTCAGCATTAGCACCAAATTATGCTGCACCTTTTGTAGATAACTTTACAGGATTACCAGTATTTGAAGATGTTATTCAAATTACAAAAAAACTACTTGATAGTGAGATAGGTTTATACTATCTTCATTGTACTAAAGATCGACAATACTTTTTTAATCTAAAAAAAAATCTCACACATTTTGCAGGTGGTGAATTCAATAGAATTGGTGATAAAATTGAGGGATTATATTCTGAAATAAAAAAGATATGGAAATGTCAGTCAATTAATCTAAAACCTATTTATTTTCCAAAAAAACCACAAGATATAATGGATGACAACGAACAATTATCCGTTGTATTGCTCAATCCTAAAGATTTTATTCACTCAGAAACTATTAATTTAGATTTCTTAGAAAATCTTGCAGAACTTGCTGCTGAAAACACAGAAAAAGCAATAACGGGTGAGAGAAGACGCTTTTTTAAAAATAGACTGTTTTTTCTAGGTGCTGATGCAGAATCATGGCGTCAAGCTAAAAATGCTTATAAATGGGCAAAAGCATGGAAGATAACAAGTGAATTAGCAATATTCAATAATTCAAGCAAACCTGAGAAAGAACAAGCAACTGAACAGATGAGTGAATATGAAAAAAAATACAAAAGTTTAATCCAATTCATTTTTTCTCACCTTTATCTTTATGATGAGATAGGAAATATTAAAAAAAACTCAAGAGATCTTAAACAAATTTTGCTTGTTAAAGATATATCACCTTGCCAAAGAATATATGACTTCTTGAATGGTCAGATAGATGAAAATGAATATATAGTATGGAATATGCTCAGACCTGAACTATTAGTAAATCACGAAAAATATAGATCTGCTTGGAGCACCAAACAGAAAATTATTTCTGCGCAGGAATTATGGAATAATTTTGCAACTTTTACTACTTTACCCATACTGGAAAATCAAGATGTTCTTAAAAAATGTATTAACCTAGGATTAAAGAAAGGTCTTTTTGGTGTTGCATATAAAAAACCAGAAGAAAATGCCTTTTCTTATGTAGCACTTGATTCAGATGAATTATATCCAAAGAAATCCTTGGGGGAAATATATTTATTCCGATTAAAAACTGAAATTTCAGTAAAATGTAAAGATTGCAAAAAATTGTTCAAATACAACCCTACAACTCCAGAATATTTATGTGATGATTGTAAAAGAGTTACCTGTAATAGATGTTTAGCCACAGTCAAATCCAAGGAAATTGAAGAGATTGGTTGTATTAAATGTAAATCTTTAGTTTTCTGCCCAAATTGTAATATTCTTGCTAATTCTAAAGAATTACGGTTGGATGGAGAAAAATGTTCTAAATGTTTAGGTAAGCAAATTTGCCCTGCATGTAAATCTCCAGTTTTAGAAGATTCATTACTTCCATCTTTGAATAATCCCGAGTATTGTAAATTATGCAAAAAATGGTCTTCATGCAAAAAATGTAAAATAAGGAAAGTAGATAAAGAGTTAATAGAAGGTTATTGTCGAAAATGCAAACCACCTGAGCCAAAAAAACTCAAATGTCAGAAATGCAATATGAAATTCCTACCAATCCATTTAAAAGAAGGTTTATGTGAAAAATGCAGGGTGTCTAGGGAAGAATTTGTAAATGAGATCTCATTAGAAATAGTGATTTCAAATCTTAACAGAGAAGCATCTATATTTGCTGATATTCAAGAAGCATTTGTTTCTAAAGATCTTGATACTAATACTTCCGGAAAAATATTATTAAAATTATCAATTCCTGAAGTAAAATCTCAATGGTCTTCTATAGAAGAAGCAGAAAATTGGATAAAAGCAAATTTCCAGTCTCAATCAAGAAAAATAGATTACAAGATCAAAACAGGATACAAATCAGATAAACAATAAATAAATTAGCATGTTGACTACTCCAAATAAAATTATATCTTTTTTATCTCTAATTATTTCGATTTATTTTGCCATTTATTTTCGTGGGAATGATATAGGTTAACAACTGTATTGGAATACTATGTATATCTCCTAAATAAGATGAACATTTATAAAATTCTGATTTTTGCTCATTAAGCACTTGTTCCATGTTTTTTTGACTAGCATCCCATAACTTTTCAAGAGAACCCATTTTTTCTATGGCTTTATTTTGGTCTTTATAATTTGGAACCCACGACTCAGCTTTACTTCCAATATGGGCTGCACCAATGATAATAAATCCTTCATATTCTTCTGTTGTTTTCACGTTGTTTAGGAGTCGATCCCAATCGTCATCAGATTTTAAGTAGTTACTTCTTGCTTTTTCATAAGTGCTGAAATCATAAGAATAATAAAATTTTCCTTCGATAACACTAATTATATTACTATTTTTATCAGTAATTGTAAGATCTGCTCTAGTATTTGTATTATTATATATTTTATGTTCTAAGCACACAATCGAATTATCTTGATAAAGATCGAACATTTGAAGATAATGCCCTAATTTGGCGATTATAAATCTCTCAATTTTTGTGTTGGGTGTTACATATGTCAGAAAATCGTCCTTAAGTTCCATAAAAAAGGATACAAGTTCATTTTTAAGTGTTGACATGAGTTATTCGCTTCTATTTTTGCTAAAACATCCAATTAATAAAATGCCAATTATTAATTCCTTTTAAATAATTTCGCTTATTTTGTCATTTTTAATTTAAAACTTCAATAATATTGGAGTTTAGGTATTACTTTTTCTACTTAAAGTAATACTTAAATTATTTACGAACCTGTAGAGCCGATAAATTGAGAAAAATAAAAATACACAAATCTTCGTCGATAATCACCAAGACAGAAAAATTCAATCCATCAAAATCCATTCATACAATATTACGAAGAATAATAGAAATAAATAAATCTTCGTGCATAATAGCTAAGTCATAGAAACTCAATCCATCAAAATCCATTCGTAGAGTATTACGAAGAAAGATTTAAAAAAGTTTCTAACCTTGTAATGAAATTTAATTTAATATTCATTCGACATATCTCTATTTCCCATATCTTCATATGATTCTATATCATCCAACACTCTTCTAAAAATTTCTTTACTTGGTTCAGGGTTCAATTTGAAAAACATCCCCTACAGAGTCCGTTTAGGTAAATCCTTTTTATTGATCCTTTATTTTATTTTAATCTTCTTTTGCGCCTACCCCCAAGGCGTTCCCTCTATAATTGCCATTTTTAAAAATTGATTATTTTTTAGACATCAGAAATTATCTTTTCTCTTCCAATAAAACTCCTTGATACAAAAAAATTCAATTTATATTAAGAGATTTGAAAATAAAATAATTAAATAGTTTAAAGAACAGAATAAAAATTGTAATTACAATAAAAAGTGGTAAAAAATGTTGGCCGAAAAATTCTTCAACTTAGATATAAATAACGATTTATTTCAATTAGCGATAAAACCTCCTTCCTGTGGAGGGGGTCTTGAATTTAAAGGTTTGGCTCTACTTGGTGATAAATTTTTAGATACATCATTAATTACCTATTTTAATGAAATCAGAATAACAGATTCTGGAATAATTACGCAAAAAAAACAAGAATTTCATAATGAGCGAACTTTGGTTAAAATTGGTCAATATCTTGAAATTCCGAGTTATTTACATCCCATAGATAACAACCAAAATATTACTGATAAGGATATAAAAGAAACTGTAGAATCTTTGATTGAAGTATCCAGAAAAATAAATGGAGATGACTTTACTTCAAAAAAAATAATAAATCTTTATGAGATTGCTACTGAAAGGAATTTCCTTGATGTAAATTGGATTGGAAAATTAAGTGAATACTATCAAGGTAAAACAGGTGAAATAATGCCTGATATAAATCCAAAACGTGTTGGAGGAGAAGATCATTTACCAATTTATGAAGCAAAATATGAACTTATGTTAGATTATTGGACATATTCAGTATCAAGTGGATTACATAATAATAAAATGGATTGTAAACGTGAAATCGCTTGGAAAATGCTAAATGAACTTCATGGAATCTCTATAAATCCTGGCCAATTAAACAATATTACTGGATTAAATAATATTTCAATTCCGAAGAATATTAAAAAAATTATAAAAACTTCATTAAAGGAAACAGAGATTGTATTTTCAAGACCGAATACTGAAAGTCACTCCAATTCCCAAATATATCTTTCTGAAGAGACAGGAGAAAAACTTTCTGATTGGGTAATGAGAAAGGCGTCTAAAAATCCTTTTGGAATGTTGTTATTACTCAGCGCTCGTTTGAGCGATGTAAGTGGCGCATCTTGGTCTGCTTCATTAGATGAAGGAGAATTAACTTTGCTAAATCTCTCTTTGGGGGGAAAAATGTTTTTTGAGATTGGATTTGGAAGGAGTAAATCAAAATCAAAAAAAAATGTAGGTCTACAAATGATTATGCAGGCAGATATTTTTGAATGGATTGAAAAAAATCATCCAAATGAGACTATCTAATCTAATTTCTACTATTTTTTGCTTTTTAAATTTCGGTTTTAAAAATTATTGGTCTAGATATGTTTATAAGAAAAATTTTATTTTGAAATACTATAAAACAAGAAGGTAAATAGAAAAGATGTATGTTATTGATGACGATAAAATGAAACTCTATAATTTTCTTTTTGATGAACATCCCAACACTAATGATTTACTGCAATATATCGGGTTTATTAAAACGGATATTCCAAGATTTCGGGATGTCTGTGTTCAAAAAAAAGGAAAAGCTTGGTATATTGTAAAAACCTTTAAATCGCCCAAAAATTATGAAAACGATTTACTCTCCTTCAAATTTACCAAAAGCGAAAAACTAAATACAGGTTATGAGAAGGAATATAAAATACTCGGCGATAATAATCAAATAAAAAGTATCATAAGGGAATTAAAAA
>JAUWMK010000255.1 GCA_030613185.1 Promethearchaeum sp. | reverse complement strand
CATGCTCGGGTAATCACACTCAGTCATTTTGAGGACAGATATGTTATATGCTGGCAATATTTTGCAATCATATATGATTATGGCACTATAACATTCTGTATTCAACTTTACTACTTCTTGTCGCACGTAACCATTTTGGCCCCCTACCAATTATTTCTAATATTTGTTCTTTTTGAGTCCGAATTTCCTTTTTATCATGATGATATTTTGCCAGATTCTTTTTTTTTACTTCTGCTGCTTTAAGTTTCTTGCGATATTTCGCTCCAAGAGCTACTTTTTCTGCTTTTAATTTCTCAACTTTCTCTTTTTGGCGTTTTATCATCTTATCTTTAGCTAAGATGAGTTTTTTGGTCGTCTTATCTTTAGTTAAGATGAGTTTTTTGGATATTTCTAGTTCTTGCGTTTGTTGATGTAAAGTTTGTTGAATTTGTCTGGCTCGTTTCCAAATGATAAAAAGGATACTGATAAAGAATAATGAAATAATCCCGATGAGCCAAACATCCATAATTATGCAAAGAATAGGAACGATTTAAATGCTTTGCTTATAACACTTAAGTTAGTTTTGATCAAAAAACTTAGTATCTACGAATATTTATCAATTATTAAAAATTGGTTCTTTTTTCGTATTAATTACAGGAGGGATTAGAAAGATGGATAAGAAATGTATTTTTTTGTCTATTAAAGCAGGATTTTATCTCGAAAAATGTATGAAAATCGAAAGAAAGACTTCAAAATCTGGAATTCAGACTGAACACGTGTTATTTTTCAGAATACGTTCACTTGGAAAATAAACTATTTAACAGGAAATCCAACATAAAGAGGAAAATTCATGAAAGAGACGGGACTACCACACAGCAAATAATTTAGGGTGGATGGAAAAAAAATTATATATCTCTAGTATCCATTAAATTAAATACAAGAATAAAATTTCATAAAAATAAAATGATGCAAGGAAAGAAAAAACGAAAGAAGCATCCATGGTAAAAGTAAATTCCAGCGAGGTATTGGTATCAAATTGGTAGCTTCGGAACTTCTACGCTTTTCTCAAATAAAATAATAAAACCCGAAAAACCAAATAAAAATCAATTATTGCTATTTTAAATACACTATTATTACTTTTTTCATTAATTCTTATTCAATTTATTTTTTTGATAAATTCGATATTATACTCCTAACAACAAATGATTTCTTTTGTCTTGGATCATAAAATCCAATTTTTTGAATGTAATAAAATTTTAGAAAATCAAAAGACTGTTTCCATTTTAAATAAATTGTAATGTAAAAAATATTATAGGATGATATGAAGATTTTTCAGAAGAAAAATTATTAGTATTGTAAAAACAAATATCAATTATAATGCTAAATGAGAAATATTATCAGAATAAATTAATTGGGTTCTTTAAAAAACAAAATAAAAAGATTATTCTTGATGAAGTATCATTTAAAAGGAAACGGATTGATGTTGTTCATTACAATGAAGGTAAAATCACTTGTGTTGAAGTAAAAATAAAAGATTGGAAAAATGCCATAGATCAAGCCAGCAAAAATAACTTATTTTGCGATAATTCATTTATAGCCATACCAAAGGAAAATTCTCATAATGTTGATAAAGATTTACTTGAAAAATTAAATATAGGATTAATTTCAATTTCTGAAAATGGTTTTATTAAGGAAAAGCTTCCAAAAAATAATAAATTCAAAATTGAAAAATATTACAGGGAATTCAAAAATAAAATCGTGAATTATGATGAAAATTAGCTTTTATATAAATAGTGCTGGTCATATTGACCAATTAAACACATTCATTAATAGAGATCATAATTATAAACATCAATATGATTTATGGGATCAAATAGATGAAATTTATGTTTCTAGCCGTATTATTTTTGAAATTTTGAAAAAAGAAGAATTAGAAAATAATGAATCTTCACGCCTAGGTAAAATTTATGATTTTAATAAACCAGTTTCAATTATTCCTCAATCTTATTTAATGCATTCAGATATTGAAGATAGTGGAGAAATTGAATTATATAATGAAAATTCGCAAACCAGCCAAAAATTTAATAAATGGGATTATATTTATCACTTCTATAATGAAATTTCTGAAGATCCACTGATGTTTGAATTTGATGATAATACATTTTCAAAATATTGTGAATTGAATAGTTATTTTAAAAGAAAAATAAATGAAATAAGAGTAAGGGGGCAAGAATCGACATTATTACCATTTTTTGACCAAGCGATACCTAAAACTCTAGAGAATAAAAAAATAGCACCTTATTTCTATATTGAGAGGGTCCTAAGCGATTATTCTATTAATTTTAAAACTTTATTTGAAAAGTATCCCAATTTATGGGATAATTATGACACTTTTCTTCTATATATGAACTATGAAAATTTCATTAACATTGATAAGTTTGAACATTTACATAAACTTAGTAATTTTAAAAACATAATATTATGGATTCCTGATTTTAAAGAATTTTATGCTTCGAAAGAAAAAATTCGATGGTTTAGGGATGGTCTGGAAAAATTAAATATAGAAAATCAAAACATAATTTATTTATATGGTGGGTTATTGAATCACCATTTTTTTGAAAAATATATTAAAGAAATAATCTTTAAAACAGATTTATACCCATCTTATTCTGTAATACCTCATAATCCTATAAAGTTTAATAAAAAAAATAAAAGGATATTTTTTCCATATTTTGGAAGAGTAACATCCCCAAAGAATATTTTAGATGGTCAATACCGAAATTTATTTAATTGTGATTGTCACACATGTTCAAATTTCAATCAAAAAGGGCAATTAGATGTAGAAAAAGCAATTGATAAAATTGAGAATAGTAATAGGATGAATTTATATCACAATATCTATAGTTTCCTAAAAAAAATCAAGAGTGGTGAACCAATTGAAATTGATCCTGAAATATCCTTTGAAAAAAGAAAATTATTTAAAACTTGGAGTGACGCGCTAAATGACTGAATTAATCAAAAACCATTTTGATTTCTTATTACTTTATTTATATTATAAAGATAATGGAGAATTTATAACTAAATTAATGAAGATTTATCAGATATTTACAAGTTTTGATAAATATAAAAGAATGAGTCATTTTCATGCGAATAAATTTGGAGGATTAGATTCTCAACTACAAAATGCAATTTATTCACATTCTAATTATTTTCCAATAGATTTTATTGGTGAAAATGATAATAAAAAGAAAGTTAAATTGAATCCTGAAATAAAAAAAACTCTTTCTATTAAATTGGATGAATTTATTGAAAAAAATGAAGAAGCAAAAGAGGATATTATTTTTATTCAAAAATTAGCAATTTTAAGTAGCAAATATAATCAAGATGAAATAATTAAGTTTTGCTATTATTTTTGGCCTGATTTAGCAAAAAAATCAACAATAATTAATACAATTGCAAATATTAAAGACGATGTTATTAGAGAAATCATAAAATCCATTTTACTTATATTTCCAGAAAATCAAACATTTGAATTTCTAAAATTAAATATAAGCAAAATTGTAGATCTTAGTCTTTTATCTCCCCAAAATAAATCTCAATTAGAGGTTATTATTAAAGAAATGCTTGATTTTCATTCGATGGATTCTTTATTAGGCAAAACGAAAGAATACTTTCTCTCTTTATTAGAAAATACATCTGATAATTTCTATAAAGAAATTTTAAGAAAAAGTATTAATCTTATAATTTTCAATAAAGAACGTGGTATTGAAGAAAATTTCATGCGAAAATGGCTTATAGTATTATTAAAGTTGGAAATTGAATATAATCAAGAATATTATGATGATTTTATTAAATTTTTGAACAATAGTAATTTCGAATTCTCAATTAACTCTATTGAAATAGACTAAGTATGGGAGATAATGTTAGTTTTATGACAAAAATTATTCTTGATAATTCAATCCTTATTGATCTAAATTTTGGGACAAAAAAACAAAAAGATCATATCAATAAAATATTAAAAAAACATATTAAGAAGAAGTTTTATATTACAAAAATTACTAAAGGAGAATTTATTCGTAGTGCAATTTATACTTTTATTCGAATAATAAATGAAATACTTACCGAAATTGAAAGGATTAAACAATATGATTCATTTGAAGTATTTTTGGATGATATTGCTATTGACATTCCTAGTTTTTCTCTCCATGAAAAAGATCGTATTTTGAAGATTATGAAACTAATCAAAAAACGAGTTTCAAAGTTCTATGAAGTTTATCAGAAGAATAACATTTCTTTTGATATAGCTTTAGAATCAATTATCTTCGATTTAATTAATTTCAATAATTTATTTCTCTCAAATATTATTTTACTTGATAATAGCTATATTTGCAATGATAATGATAATTCTATAAGGTATAATAAACAAAAAGAAAATAAATTGATATTTAATAATCCAATTTCATGTCAGAATAATAATTGCAAAAGAGAAGTTCTTCTTCATTTTTTTAGTAAATATAAGAACGAAATCAATTTAGTAGATACATCAATTAAAGAAAAACGTATTAAAAACGATAGAAATTTTATTGAATCTTTTCAAATATTGAAAGATATACAAAATATTGAATCAATTGATGGACGTAAACATTATTGCTACAAACTCGTTGATTATTTTATAATTCTTGAAACACCCATTGATTATTTTATCTTTACAACAAATTTAAAGCATTTTGAACCTATTTCACGAGTTCTAAACAAAACACTCTTAATTTAATTTCTTCTTTTATTCTTTACTCTCTCTTTTTTGTTAAATTTTATATACTTTTTTGTAAATCGAATCAATTTTAGCCAATTGTTAAAGTGGAAATAATCGATCAGAATTTTGATCAATTAATACAATTAATCAAATCACAATATGAAATATTCATTAAGCAAGGTAGAAAATTGTTATTTTAATTCAAAAATATAAAAAATTATTCGATTGATCGATAGTATTTTTATAAACCTATTATTCAAGTATTTCGTTAATTTTTTTTCTTTTCTTCCATTTTTTTTATATGTTTATAAACCTGAGAAATAGGTCATATTTTCTGATGCGCAATACAGATCTGACAAAACTTATCAATGTTGAAACAATATTCACAAATAAAAACCGTTATAAAAGGAATATTAGGAAAAAAACATCCATGGTAAAAATTGGGTACAAATAATGAGTGAAAAGAAAATAGATTCCAAATTAATTCATAATGCTAAGATTTTTACGAATGGACAGGTTCAATTTGGATATGTTTTAATTTTAGATGGAATAATTTCGGAAATTGGAGAAGGGCCCCCGCCAAAATCACTTTTTAAAACTACTAAATCTCAATTTGATTGTGAGAAAGCATTTTTGCTTCCTGGTTTTATTGATACACATGTACACCTAAGAGATTTAAAACAATCTTATAAAGAAACCATTGAAACCGGTTCTAAAGCTGCAATTTCAGGTGGATTTACAACAGTACTCACCATGCCGAACACAATTCCACCATTATCAACAGTAGATAATATTAGAAAATATTTTGATCAGAAAAAATTATTTTATTGTAATGTTGGAGTTTTTACCGGTGTTAAAGAGGGTTTTAATTTAGATAATATCGAAAAAATCTCGAAAGAAGGTGTTTTTGGCATCAAAATATACCCTGGTGACAAATCTCAAATATTACCTTTGAAATGGATGGATGGATGGAAAAATGATTTAGAACCTGAAGAATTCTTCTCTTCTATTAAAAAAATTCTTTCAAATTTTCAAAATGAATACACAAATTGGAAAAAACTCTTCAAATTTGCTGCAAAACTAAACTTACCAATCTTATTTCACCCAGAATTACCAAGAGCACCTCAAGTTTTAGAATTCTTTTATGAACAAGGAAAAAAAATTGCGGTTCAGGAAGGAAAAAATAATCCATATTTATTTGCGCATCATGTAGCACACCCAATATATCAAAATGAGATAGCAAATATTGAAATGATTACGCTTTTTCTTAGAAAATTTCATCCAAATCCAAAAAACGCCCCACATGTTCATTTTGTGCATGTTTCAAATCCAGATGCGATAAAAATAATTAATACTGCTATAAAACAAAAGGGGTATCCGTGTTCAATAGAAGTTTCTCCCCATCATATGTTACTGAATTATGATATGAAATTCCCTTCAGAATCACTTGCCAAAGTATTGGTTCCTTTGCGATCTCAAGAAACTCAACAGAACTTATTCAAAAATGTTCAAGAAAATTTGATAGATACTATCGGTAGTGATCATGCCCCTCATTCTTTAGAAGAAAAAAGTAGCGAATTTGAAAAGGCGCCATCGGGTTTTCCAAGTCTTGATTTTGCTGCTCAAATTATTCTAACTCAATTTTTTAATAATAAATTAAAATTAGAGCAAGTAGTATCCTATTTATCAACTAAACCTGCTAAAATTTTCAATATCCCAAATAAAGGTATGATAAAAGAAGGTTTTGATGCGGATTTAGTTGTGATTAATGAAATAAAACCGTATTTAATTAAGGGAGAAAATGCCCAAGGTATGCAAAAATGGACTCCTTGGGAAAATTTTGAACTCAAAACGAAAATTGAAAAGGTTTTTCTTTCGGGAACTGAAGTTTATGATTCAGAATTAGGATTTCTTGAATCAAAAGGGACATTTCTGAAAAGATCAGTTAAATGAAAATTTAGCGAATATTTTTACTATCTTTTACTACTATAGAACATATGAAATATAATTTAGAAGATGGAGAAAAATTAATTCATTTTGCACGAGATAATATAGAACATTTTCTAACTAAAAGGAAAAAATTTGATGTCCCTAAAGAACTAAAGGAAAAATTTTCAGAAAAGGGCGGAGCTTTTGTAACTCTTAATACTCATTCAATGAAACAAGGAAATCCATTAAGGGGATGTATTGGTTATATTTTACCTGTTTTTCCATTGTGGGAAACAGT
>JAUWMK010000353.1 GCA_030613185.1 Promethearchaeum sp. | reverse complement strand
GCTTCGTTTAACGTTGGCAAGGAAATCTACTCCAGTTAGTTATGAAGAGTTGTTAGATGAATTAGATTCTATTCATGTATTGAAGATAATGACATCACCAAATGCAGTTCCGCTATGGAAACTTGATTCTACTAGTGGTTTAGCCTTAAAATTGGCAAAGAAATTGAAATTAAAAGATTTACTGAAGGCATAACAAAACATGCCCCCTAACTTTTTCATCATAAGTCGCTTCCATCGATGAATTTTCTATTATATTTGAGGAAAAGTTTATGTCGGATCGATAACTTGTAAGCTTAAGAGCTGAAATTAAAAAAAAATAAAAAATATTTTGAAAAATTATGATAGTGATTCTGTTGTTTCATAGATTAAAAACCATTTGTTGAGTATCTTAGTTGCTCAAGGGATAGTATAACTTCAATTTATTTTATCTTAAGATTTATAAGCTACTCCATGAAATAAATATGTAATTATAAGCATTATTTATTAAAAGATATACTCTATATTCTTTTCATGTTTCAACCAGAAAAGCTAAAATGGCAAGATATTCAATCTCCGAAATTAACATGGGCTGAATATTTAGGTCATATAAAAAGTGAAGATGAAAAGAAGAAATTTAATAACGGTTATGATGCATTTGATGCAAATCCTCGAAAAATTAAGGAAATTAAGGATTTGTTAGAAAAAAATGATGAAAAAATTTCAATATTAATTTTAGGTGCTTCTTGGTGCGGTGGATGTGCTAAAATAGATCCTCAATTTGCTAAAATCGAAGAATCTCTAAATGCTCCCCACTTTAAAGTCTATTTATTGGGAGGCTTGAAAAAAAGGATAAATCCTTCTCCCAATCAAGGTAAATATGCAAAACCACCAGAAGCTGTTGATCCTAATTATGCATTAAAGGAAACTCCTACAATTTATTTTTACAATAAAGAAGGGACATGTTTTAACAGAATTGAAAGAGAAAATCTCCAAACCGAAAGCTATGAAGATGAAATTTTATTCATTTTAAAAGAATTGAGTATGTAGAAATTGCATTTTTTTTTTTCCCGAATTTTTTATTTTTGATTAAAACCTTTATATTAATTGATTATAATTGAATGCAAATAATTATCAAAAATTATTACAGGAAGCAAACTTAGTAGAAAGTCGTAATATACTGAAATGTCTACAAAATCTCCTTGAATGTGTTCAGTTATTAGAGGAAGATCCAGAAATAATTAAGAACTCAACAAAAGAAAAAGCAAATCTAAAAATACGGATTTTACGATTAGGAGATAAACTCAATGTCGATTATTCTTTGAATTCAGAATCCTTGGAATCTGAAGAAGTTGAAGAGTTTAAAGAAGCTGCCGAACCTGAGAAAGTTGTAGAAGTTGAAGAATCTAAAAAACCTAAAGAAACTGAACAAGTTGTAGAATCTAAAGAAGAAATAAAAAGTGAAGAAAAACCTGAAATTATTAATATAATCTATTCTAAATTAAAAAAGAAAAAAACTATTACATATAATGAATATTTTTCATTTTATTCATATGTAGATAAAATAACCCGTGAAGAACCAGTTGCAATTATTCGGGAAGAAAGCGAAATTGCATATTTCATTGGAGATACACACGGATCCTATGAGGAAAGCCTTATAATTATCACATATTTTGAAAAAATTCTTGAAAAATCTCCCGATGTCAAAATCATATTTGATGGTGACTACGTAGATAGAAACTTGTATGATTTGGAAAATTTAACCCTAATTACTGCATTCTTTCTTCTCCACCCAAATAATGTTGTAATGCTTAGAGGAAATCATGAAGATCAAAAAATAAATAAATATTATGGATTTTACCGAAATATCAAGGATTATTTCATCATTCAAGATCGAATTGATGAGATTTACGGATTGATTTTAAAATTCTTCACAAGATTACCAATTATTCATGTTTTAGCTTTGAAAGCTAGCAATAATGAGGTAAAAAGGATTATCACAGTGCATGGAGGAATTCCTGTTGATATAGAAATTCCTTCAAATCCCGTATCTTTAGATGATTTAGAATCAAAAATTAATTTTAAGGTTCCCTCTTACGAACATTTCGATAATTATATGAGCTGGCTTCTTTGGTCAGACCCAAAAGAAAACGTTATTGATTATGAATTACACCCAGAAACAGGTAGACATTATTTCGGTGAGTCAACTTTTCAAAAATTTATGAAAATTAATAATTTAGACTTTATGGTTAGGGCTCATGAAGTTTTAGAAGAAGGTTATAAATTTTTCTTTAATAAAAGGCTTGTTAGCTTATTTTCCACTTCTTACTACAAAAACAGAAAGATTGGTAACGCGGTTATAATGCGTTTGAAAGAAAAAAACGGTTCATTTAACTCCCCTGAATTTATTTCCATTAATGAATCTACAATGAATAAAGACATAAAAGAAAATTTCTGAAATTAGAATGTTTTTGCACATCCAGTACAAACTGCTTCTGGATTGATTACGTGCCCGCATTGGTAGCAATACCTATACATTGCAAAATCATTCCAATTTTGGCTTGGAAACCATTTGAAATATGGGTATGTTATTTTTTGAGATACTTTTTCCCTTTCAGGTTCTATTGAAGGTTGAGCAATTTGTTTAGCAATCGGTTCTGGGATTGGCTCTGGGATTGGCTCTGGTTCAGGGGTTGTTTCTATAATTGGATCTAATTCTTCTTCAGGCAACGATAAATTCCCGATCATTATTTCTCCTTCATTCAATGTAACTGCTTCAGAAGGTTCAGCTGGTGGGGCAGAAGGACTGGTGCCTTTTAATGAATTTGATAATGCTTCGTTTAATTGTGATTGTTTTTTCTCTAAATTTTCTTTTCCTGCTTCTACTTCAAAAGCTTCCTTAATTAGATTTATTTTTTTAAAGACATTTCCCTTTGCTAGCCTAGAAATCACAGGATCAAATGCAAATTGATATATATTAATAAAGAAAAGTGCGTCCTCATAAATTGAATAGGATTTTATCGGTAAAATGCTTAAAAATTGCTGTCCCTCTTCAAAGAATTCACTAAGCTTTGAATTGAAGATGTTTAAATTTTCGATCATTGGTTTTTTTTTTATATTTTTGCTGAACTCTAATAATTTTGGTTGGACATTTTGTTGAAATTTAGTAATAAGTACATTTAATAAACTCTTGTCATCCTTAGAAAGTGTAGGATCCTTAATTCCATCCAAACAAATCCTCCTGACTTTCATCCATTTTAATAAATATGTATCTAAATCTGATACAACTTGCAATTTTTCAATTTCTTCCAGGATTATTAGTAATTGGATTTTTTGTTTTTTCCAAATCATCTAGCTCTAAGATCAAAAGAAATTTTGTACTTAATATATTTATGATTGGGCCAGCAAAAACTTAAAAGAAAATAATTTCTTCGCGTTATATAAGGAATATTTGAAGGTTGAAATTTATGAACATAGTGCAATTCAATGAGAAATTCAAACAATACATGAATGATGTTCGGATAATAGAAAAAACTCATCCAAAACAATCAATTGGGTTGTGGCTTAAAGTAGTTCAATTTATAATTAATTTCGCAAAAACTCCAAATTGTCCTATAACTTTAAGGAAGAAATTAATAATTCAGGCAGAAATTATTGTTCAAAAAGTGAGAGCCTTCAGTAATGGAGAAATTTCATCTGTATTTGGTTCTAAAATCACTCATAAACAAACTAAAACTACTGAAAACACGCAAACATCAAATATTCCATTTGCAGTTGGCGAAACTCCCTCTGGAGTAGATTCCTCCTCTGAAGATAATATGCTAGATCAATTGATGTCTTTACCTGAAACCCCTGCAGAATTATTTGAAGAAACAACTACAACTCAACCCTCGGATGGTTCTGAAGTAACTGCACCAGTTGAACCTTCTTCTCAAGAAATAGAAAGTAGTAACCAAGAAGATTTATCGAAACTTCAAAAACTTGAAGAAACTTTGAAACAAATGCCTAAAAGCTTCAAAGAAGTCAAGCCTCTTCCTTTCTCGAGTACTAGTATAATTCCTGAATTAAAACCTGGTAGTTCCCAATTAAATTTGGATGAATATAAAAAAGATACTCAAACTTTGGATATAACAACTTCTGTACCCGAAGTTAGTGAAGTTCCACCCGATTTAAACCAATCCTCAAACCCTTTTGAAAAAGGAAAAAATATTTCCATTGCTGGTTATGAATCTGACCCATTCAAATCTCAAAATAAACAAGAATCTAATATTGTAGATCCATTTGGACCAAAAGCAGTTTCTGATAGCAGTGATTTGAAGTTAGCAAAAAAAATATGCTTTGCATGCGGAGCCAGTTTAGAAAAAGAAGATTTAATCTGTTCTGAATGCGGAGCAGACAATAAAGATTCTTAGAAATATCATAGAAATATCCGAAATTTTTTAATTAAAGTCTTTTTCCTTTATATATGGATATTAACCAGAGAATTCTTGTAACTGGTGGAGCGGGTTTTATTGGTAGTCATCTTGTGGATGCCTTAATTAGAAATGGTCATAATGTAATCGTTCTTGATAATCTAATTGAAGGTCATTTGGAAAATATTCAAAATCATATTAAAAGCGGAAAATGTCAATTCATTAAAGAAGATATTTTAAATTTAGAATTTATGCTTGAGAAATTGCCTAAAGTTGACATAATATTTCATTTCGCTGCTGATCCGGATGTTCGAGCAAGCGTTCCAAGTCCAATAAATTCTTTTAAAATCAACGTGCAAGGGACTTTAAATGTCTTAGAATATGCGAGAAAATATAATATAAACAAATTTATTTTTGCATCTTCAGGTGGGACTGTATATGGTGATGTAGATGTATTTCCTATAACTGAGGAGATTGCTTTTAAACCAATAAGTCCGTATGGGGCTTCAAAAGCTG
>JAUWMK010000414.1 GCA_030613185.1 Promethearchaeum sp. | reverse complement strand
CCCTTATCAAACTTATCGAAAATAGGGGTTCTCTTGCAATGAAAGATGTCCCAAGAGAATACATTCATGAATGTGCTAAAATGATAAAAAGTGGAAAAATAAGAACAAAAGAAGAGGAGGGTATGACCTTTGTTGAACTCTGTTGAGAATCCAGTTGAGAAGATTAAACCTCTTCATATATCAATAAGTGGAGATACTGCTTTGAGACTTAAAAATTTGAAGTTAATGGAAGGAATCTCATATACTTATCTCATTAGGCAATTACTCGATAATTTAGATGAAAATCACGAACTAAAGGAAGAAACTGAAATGTTAAACAAAGAATTTCGAGATATAACAAGGGAATCTGCATGTGGATCCAGAGAATCACGAAATCGAAAATTCAAAATTCCACCTGCTCCCCCAAAACGTTATAAAAATAAAAAGAGCGATAATATCAAAAAAGATCTCCAATTTGAATTAAATTCATTGCTGAACGATGGTGGTTTTCCCAAACCTTCAAAAATTAAAAAGATAGTTGAAAAAAATTCAGAATCAGGTAAATAAAATGATTGCATGTGAAAATTACACAATAAATAATCAAAATCAAAATGGAATTCATTTGATTTTAGGTGATGCAGAGGATCCAGATAGTTATTCATCAATTAAAAAGGTCCATTCAGTTATTTTTGATCCTTCTTTCTATGCAAAAAAACAAGGTTTTAGGCAGATCCGAAAAAAAAATAAGACTCAATTAGATGAAATCTATGTTCCCCAAGACTATCCAAAATATTGGAATGCAGTTTGTTCTAATTGTCAAAATCTAATTGAAAAGAAGGGTTGGTTCATTCATAAAGCAGATTTTCACACAATGATGTTAACACATCCAATTACTATCAAATATTTTGATTTTATCGGTGATACAATTTGGAATAAAAAACGAATTGGAACCGGCTATTATATCAGGAAACAACATGAATATATCTTAATTTATAGACCAAAAGGAGCAAGAAATTCATTTACATTACAAAGACCTATGAGAAAGGGTTTAAAATCATCTTCACACGGGAGTTCGAAGGGAAAAGCCTTTCGCTCAATTCAAGAAATTCTAAATTCAAATGGTGGAGAATTTGGTCAAAAAAAGAGAAAACATATTAATCAAACAGAAATTGAACTTTGGAAGAAATATATATCTTTTTTTGTTCCCATTGGAAAATCTGTTTTAGATACTGCAATGGGATCCGGTTCAATAGGAAAAGCATGCAAAACTCTGGGAAATGGGTATTATGGTATTGAGATTAAATCCGAATTTCTTCAAATTGCTAAAAATTCAATAAATTCTATTAAAAAATCTGAGAAAATTACAGAATTCTTTAGGGGGGTAAACTTGTAGTGGGGGATCACCATTCTGAATTCATTCAATGCTTTTTCGATGAAAAAGCGCATGGTATTGATCTGGATAACATAGAAATTAAAGAATCTACTCTTAAATATCATAAATTTACTGTGAAACCTAAAGACATGGTAGCAGATTTTATTTTATTTTATGATCACGCATCACAAATCTGGGCATTAGCAAAAACAAGATCATTTCCCGAAATTATTCAAAAACGTTCATTTCGACTTGCTCAAGTGCTCGATAATTCATATTTCGTAACTAAAAATGATTTCGAGATGATGAGAGAAGTTCATAAAATCATTTCAAATCCAAATTTAATAAAAATTTCAAAAGAGGCCCTGGAGGTTTTTGAATAAAAATGAATCTGGATTTTAACAAGTATTTCGAGTATTTATTCACAATTTTAATATCTCTAAGTTTTATAATATCAAGTTTCGCGTTATATTTCTTCAAAATGATAATTTATATCTCAATATTCTCCCATTATTTAAAAAAAACTATGGAGTTGGTCAAATGAGTATAGAACACTGGGAAAAAATCTTTGAAGAAATGGCTCAAATAAACTGCAATGATTGTGAATTATATTCAGAATGCAAAAAAGGATGTGAATATCCAGATCATACTCCATGCGATTTATTAGGGCGTTTATTACATGGAAAAGAATATCTAAGCAGAATGGATGAAGTGAGGGCAGTGACAGAACAATGAAAAATAAAAATTTATTAATTATGAGTTGTAGCCAAAGGAAAAACCCTTCAATCAAACCTTTGAAGGCAATTGATCGATATACAGGAGTATTTTTCAATGTGTTAAAGAAAAACAACCCTGAACTGAAAGATCTGGATCTTATTATAATTTCAGCAAAATACGGATTTTTACTTCCAGGATGTTTAATTGAAAATTATGATATGAAAATGACAAAAAAGCGTGCATTTGAATTACGGGATGAAATTACTTATGATTTTCAAGATTTCTTCAAAAATCGAAATTATGATGAAATTTTCATTAATTTGAGTAAATATTATTCAATGTCTACTTATTATTGTAGTGGTGCTGAAGGTAGAAGATGGGAAGTTGCCAAAGGTGGAATTGGTGAGAGAATGGCTCAAATGAAAAAATGGCTATTAAGAATTCAAAAAAAAGAGGGAATACTAAATTTTTTAACAATTTAAACGAGGCAAATTAAATGAGAAATATATCAAAAAAACAACAACAGGTTATTATTAAATCGATAAAACCAAAGTATGTCAAGCCAATTTTAGCAAAGACTAAAAAATACGAATTCATGAAAGTAATTTTCGGAAAAAGAGATATTGAGGAAGTAGTAATTTATTCATCAAGTCCTGAGAAAAAATTTGTTGCATATTTTACGTTAGGACGTATTTTTAACGATACACCTAAAAAATTATGGGATTTTTTCGGGGATTCTTCAGGAACAACAAAAGAAGATTTTTTCAAATATTTTGCAAATCATGAAATGGGTTATGCGGTGGAAATTACAAATCTAACGGAATTCAAGAATAAATATTCCCCAAGACAAATATTTGAAGATTTTCACGCTCCACAATCATTTTGTTATGCAGATAGAGATTTATTTTTATTAAAAAAAATTAATTGGGAAGAGGCTAAGAAAATGGAATTTAACAAATTAACTGATGCGGAAAGTAATGCAATGGTTTTTCTCTATCATTTATTAGATAGGGGTAGCCAACATTATTCTAAATTTAACAGGGCTGAAGGAGTAAATAAAGTAATTGGAAAAATAATCAAAATCCAACGTCGAATAAGAGATCAAAAATATGATATGACCGATATTGAAAATTTGAGAGATATTTGTTCATCATTCAAATTTTGGGATGGCCATCATTATTTTTTATTCTTAACTTTATCAGTAATTGATTTTCTTAATGTAAAATTAAAACCAGAATGTAAATCATGCGGAAAATCTTTAACCCCTGTTAAAAAAGAAGATCCTGAATATTTTCAACAATATTGTATTAACTGTTTAGAAAATCAACTAATGAAATTTATTTGTAGAAAAGAAAATAATTAGGGAAAGATTAAGAATGGCAAATTTAGGTTTAATCGGAACGGAATACAAACATAAGACAG
>JAUWMK010000404.1 GCA_030613185.1 Promethearchaeum sp. | reverse complement strand
ACAATATCAAATTAGAAAGAAATGGAGAAAAAAAAAAATAACGAAACAGAGCAATTTTTAGTTACTAAAGCAGACGAAGCAGATAGCCAAGGGATCCACAAAATTTTATTAAAAAACTTGATTGAAGTGAAAAATGTTAATTCTTTGACTTCTAAAGAAAAAGAAATGCTAACAGAACATGGTTTTTTACGGAAAGAAGTGCCTGAAAGTTATTATTTAGAACTAATTAAAAATCCCGAAGTTGATATATACATTGCAAAAAATAGCAGCAACGAGATTATTGGCTTTGCAACTTTTCACTTAAATAAAGCGGACATTAGGAGATTTAGAAGTTCTGTAGATAAAATAGATACCAACCGCCCTGAAAATTTAGATCTCCTAACAGATTCATATAAAAAATTCATCTATCTTGATCAAATCGCTGTGGATCCAAAATTACATAGAAATGGTATTGGTAAGCTAATATTTCAAACTGCGCAACAAAATTTCACAGATCCAGTTGTCTCTTTCATTGTGAAAACTCCTTTGGATAATGTTGCTTCAGCAAAATGGCATGAAAAAGTGGGATTTGCTCATATTGCTACGGTTGATGGAAAATATAAAGACACAAAATTTAACTGGTGGGTTTATCTATTTGGCAAATCCTGAAAGAATCTAACCTTAAAAATGAATGAGAAGCAAAGGTAAGAGGTAAGATTTAAAGAGCGTTAAGTCAAAGATGTAATATGAAAAAAATAGTTAAATTTGTGTTCATCATCTTTTTAATAATTATTGTTGGAGTTGCAGGGTTTGTGATTTCCAAAATATTTGAAATGCCCTATGTTGATGACGATAATTTTCTGAATGAATTCGATAATGAAGGGAGATATGACGATTCAGTTCTTGATTATATGGATGTTATTTATGAAAACCAATCTGATATTAATGCAGTGAATGAGGCATATTCCAATACCGAAAATTGTCCATGGGGTTTTGTTCATGAAGGATTTGATTACTTTATGAATAATAATACTGCAGTATTGGCTGCTGCACCTGGAAAAGTTTATGATATTATGTATACTGACAATGGTGAGGGTGTTGATAATCGGTATTATGTTACAGTCTGGATTAGGTTCAATAATATAGTAGAAATAGGTTATAATTTTGAAAGTTGGACAACTAATACTTCGGATTGGGAAAATCAAAAAAGAATGATAGGTGTTCAAGAAGGGGACTGGGTTGAACAAGACCAAGAAATCGCGAGATTTTTACAAGTCGGTGGCAGTGCTCATATTCACTTTGATGTTATTGAGAATAATGAACGTCAATGCCATACAAAATATTATTCTCAAGAATCGTATGCAGAAATCATGGATTTAATCCACAGTTATCATCCCGATTGGGATTATTGTTATATAGAATAATTTTTTCCTTTCTTTTCTTAGTATATTTTTAGAAAATAAAAAAGCTTTCTTAGTGTCCATATTTCGTCATTGCATTTTTTTAAGAACCCATAGTATTATTATCGAAATAACCAGTGAAACTCCTACAAATATACTCCCATATATCGGATCAAATGCATCAACTGCATAAAATAGTGTGATAAGTTGAGCTACTAACCCGATTACAAAAACTAACTGCAGATTTTTTAGAAAATTATTTTCCTGTTCATCCATTTTGACTCTTATTGAATCACGTTCTCGTGAAAGAGATCCTCTAATTTCCTTAACTAATAATAAAAGATTATCATAAAATTCCCATCCATGAAGAACTTTAACCATTTGCTTAAATAGTCGTGTTTTATACACAGATGTAAATATTAATCTAGGAGTTCTAGAGACTTGCAAATCTTTATAAATTTCTAGGACAACAATATTAATTTCCTCATCAAGATTTTCCAATTTATCTACAATATCTTTCAATTCTAATTCGACTTTTCCTTTTTCATTTTTATCGTAGACACTTAAAGTTTCTTCGATTTTTAACCTTTGAAAATTAAAACTTTGAAGATGTTGCAAAATTAAAAATCTCTGAACATTTCCCAATTCTACAGCAAAAAGGACATCAATTATTGTATTTTTTACAGCGTTAGGATCCGTAAACTCTTTACCTGGAATGATCACATTTCCTGGATGAGTGATATAAACACATGTTCCGTTGTACGGGCTAAGGTTAACAACTTCTTCAATTTGATTATAGTTTTTATAATTGATATGTTTCCATTTGTCTGATCGTGTACACATTCCTAAAGCATATTGAAAGTATTTTCCTCCAATATCGAATTCTTTCTTATCAATTTCTGGGCTGGTTTCCCACCAAATCCAATTATGATGCCATGGAGATGCTTTTTCTCCAAAGTTTTTCTTAGATTTAGAAATTATTGTTTGTAGGAAATCTACAAATTCAGTTTCAAATTTATCTAATGCGTCTTTCATATTCAACCCACTTTGTAGAATGACGTTTGTTGGATCAGAAGAGAAAACCAAATCTTCAATGCTCATAAAATCAGAGAAATCTAGTCTTGCTTGCATTACAACCACCCCTTCAGAATAAATATGAGCTTCAATTTCGATTTTTCCTCTTATTTGTGGTTTATCTTTTCCAATAAAGCTATCTTCATAAACATGTATACATATCGGCAAAAATAAGTGTCCCGTAGTTGCAATCCATTTGAGAGGCATTTGATTTCCTCCGTCATTCTTAAATGTATAATTTTCCATAACTCTTCCACCATAATTATCACTTTCTTTCAATAATTTTTTCAATTCTTCTTGTGAGAAATTAAGGAATGAATCATAAAGTTTCCAAAAAACTAAAGTAGTTTTAAATTTGATATTTTCATTTTCTAACATATATAATCACCAATTCTTTTATAGATTATGTAGAATTTAAGAGATGTAATAATATTCACTTTTGGGATTAAAAAGCTATAGGAACAAAAATGTAATTTTAGGAAAGTTCCAATTATAAAATCAAAAATAAAATCAAAAATAAAATCAAAAATAAAATCAAAAATAAAATCAAAAATAAAATCAAAAATAAAATCAAAAATAAAAACAAAAATAAAAACAAAAGATATGAGAGAAATTAGCGACTCATAGTGAAGATGCTTTGAGATATAGTAACAGTTTCAATAAGTGAATCTATAGTATCGTCAATATATTCGATATTAATTGCCTCTAAACGCCTTTTTAATGCATTTTTTAAAACAAATACAGTATCATTATAATTTATTTGACTATAATTAAGTTTTTGTTGAAAACCATCATCATTAAACGCAATTCTAATCAAACCTTTGCATGCCAGATAGGGCTTATGGGTTAATTCGGAAAGAGATTGACCTAAAATATTGATTATTTCACTTATTTTCATACCCCTCCGTCATTTGTTTTATTATTTCTTCATCGTTTAATTCTATTTCAAATTTATTTTCCATGATATAACCACGATTAAAAAATGTCTTCAATCTTTTTGGCATAATCCACGCAAAAAATTGCATAACCATAATTGTGGCAATTAATATTATTTGAACGTAAAATACAAAATCATGAAAAATTCTGCCAGTAAAAATGTCTATTAAATCCGGAACGCTGATGAACATTTCAATAAATGCTGAATAGATAACTAAGAGCAAACGTTTTTTAATCCAAGGTTGTACTTTTTTATTTTTTATTTGATTGTATGACTTTATGCCGGAGTATGTTAGCCATCCAAAAACTATTACTGCCCAAATTATGGAAAATGTATTATCAATAACCTTTCCATTATAAGACGAAGTAAAAT
>JAUWMK010000203.1 GCA_030613185.1 Promethearchaeum sp. | reverse complement strand
TTTAATAATCTTTATTTCGGGGTTACTCCAATTAAGTACTTAAATACAAATATACAAACACAAAAACACTGTAAAAATGAGAAAAAATGTATTCGAAAAATATGTTAAACGAAATTGAAAGAATTCTTGAAGACGAAGGTTATAAATCAGATGATCAGTTTACCTCTATTCTAAGATATTCAATTATAAAAGAACCAGAATTAACCTTAATTCTCGGAGCTAAACTACCAATCAAAATTCCAATATTACATCAACCTGATATAGAGTTAGTTTCATTTTTCCCTTCAATAGGTATTCGACCTCGGCGATTAGATGATTCATTTCTAACAATGGTTCAGTATTTAGCAGCATCCTTTAAGGAAGCCATGTTAGGCTTAGAGACATATAAGTTTGATTTTAACATAGATAAATATGAAACTAATATTTCAGAATTAGTGCAAAAATTATATCCTAATCAAAGTAATTTCGAGCCTGAAGCATTAAAGAGTGAAAAAGAAGTAATTCTTACAATTAGAAACAATATTTTAAGAGATTATGAAACATTTGAGAATAGTTATATGAAAATTTCACAAGATGTATTCGATATTTATCGTGATTTTCATCTTTTACCTACAGAACAACTACCTCCTGAACTAGATGAGGGTTTCCCTCGTAATCGTCGTAATTGGGTAGTTATTTTTAAAAAAGATAGTCCTGAAGAATATTTACTAGAGGAACCTGGTTGTTTCACTTATTGGCGCGATTTTAATCATAAAAATGTATGGATCCGAACTGGACTTGAAAGTTATACTGTTAACATTTGGTATGAAGCATTTAAAGACCAGAATTTCAGATTAAATTATCTCTTTTATGATTGGATTATATATTGTAGAGGTTTAATAAAGAAGATTATCGAACCTATCTTGGATCAAATACAATTTGACTCGGGTTTACTCAAATCTTTTAGCGAAATTCGATTGTTAAAGGAATATCTCTCACAAAACGGTTCACCAGCATTATTTTTACCGAGAATTGTTTATGATAACCTCAATTCTCCTGAAAAAGAAACAAGTGAACGATTTTTATTTCAAAGTGCACCTTGTTCTTTAGAAGAAATGAGTGCTATTGAAGATTTTCGGTTAGCAGAATTATTTGAAAGGAAAGGGAATTATAATCGTGCACTAGAATTACTTACTAATGCAAATAAGAAGCTAAAAAAATTCCATCATATTAACGGTCAGATCAAAATTATTTTTAAACTAAATGATCTTGCCGTAAAAGACAAAGATTATGATAAGTCAATTGAATACCTCAATGAAGCGCTAGAATTATCAAAGAGTGGGCAAGTATCAGTTGTTAACATAGCTAATATCCATCTATCTTTAGGTTATTCTTATGGTCTTGGAAATTCTGCATTTAAATCAAATGAACATTACCAGATTGTAAAAACTTTCCTAAATTCATTACCTACAACTAAACAGAACGAAAATTTATTATGCCGAACATATCTAGAGATTGCTAAATTACATTTAACTCAAAATGAATATGATGATGCAAATGATAATTTCAAACAACTACTAAAACATATAAAGAAAAATTCTCCATATGAATTTCTGTATTATTTTGAACGCGCTCATTATTATAATGCTGTGAAAAATGAGACCAAACAATATCTATCTCTTAAAAAAGCAATCGAAATTAATAAAGGGCCGCTCAATGATAGAATTTCTGCCCATTTCGAGTTGGGTAAGTTCTTTCTATACACAAAACAAGATTCAGAGAAAGCAATTGATTATCTAACTAAAACTCTCACAATGATAACTGATGTCGATGTTGAAAGTCTGAAAATAAAGGTAAAAACTTACGAAATCATATCTGATGCCTATGTTTCACGAAATTATGGAGAAGCTGCTAGACAAGCAAAAGAAGAAGCAGAAAAAATACGTGAACGGTTAGATCGATTAAATTAACTTAATTTGGAATTTTTTTTTTTTTTTTAATTTTATTGATCATATTTGATATTATCCCTAAAAATACCCAAGCTACTACAATATAAATTAAAATATACTTAATCAAAGCGAATATTGAATGAATAATTGCTAAAACATTGGGGAAATTAGTAGGATCAGTTAAGGTTATCAATATAAATAAGTTTTCTAAAGCATCAAAAATAGTTGTCCCTATTGCAATTGGTGCAAAGATTTTTGTTGTTTTATTCCAAAATGAATCCGGATCTGCATTTATTCCAACCAAACATACCAAACAGAAAAAAATTCCTCCGTAACTTATCATAAAACCGTAATCCAATATTTGTGCGGTTCGGTAATATGACAAACCATCAGAATTTATGATAATTGAGTATTGATCTTTTAAAAATTGTCCTGAAAATGATAATTGACTTTGGACGATTGGTATTACATCTCCTGAAATCTTAAAAAAGTGAATCATAATTGTAAAAATAATAATTAATAATACAAAGAATGAAACCAATAGAATAAGCAATTTTTTCTTTGAAATTTTAAGATGATCATTCATAATCTACTAAATGCAGACTATTAATTGAATTGTGTTTTTTCTAAATTTCTTATCTTAAAATTATAAAGTTCCAATTTATATGATATAAATTTTAAAAAAAAACCCCTCATTTTATATTTGAAAAAAAATTATTTCTAAAATACGATTTCATCAATATAAGAACTATAATTTGATATAATATGTGATAATACAGTAGGAATTCAACTCAAACAATAATTATTTTAGAGAAAACTTGTTTAATTAAATTTAAGAGCCGGAATTTATTTTTACAACTTTTCTTTAGTTGTTGAGACTTGTCTCGTTTATTCGAAGTCTGACTTCGGATTCCTTTCTTCGCCGTGTTGGTGAAGCTCCCTCTTTTTATTTTTACATCTTGGGGCCCAAATCCCCAAATCCGGCTCTATTTTTCTTCTTTTCTTTATTTATGGATGGAATATAAAAATTAAAAAAAAATATGGATGTAGATTAAAGAATTAATAAACCCACCCAAGAATTCCTGCTATAACATTCATAACGATTGCAATTCCATAGATAAAACCTATTACAATTAATCTCTTTTTCATAGATTTGATCTTGAGAACTAAGATGCATGCTACGTAAAAATGGAAATATCCAAAAAAGAAAATTAACCATACACCTGCAAAAGTCCTATTCCAAAATGGATAAGTCCATGTCAAAAGTCCACCGATATTAAGAATTATTTCAATAAATACCGCGAAAGCCGAATATCCTATTGCCCAAAACCACCTATTTGGAAGACCCAGGATCTTTTCATTTTCATCTTCTGAAATTGTTTTTGCAAAAATAATCCCACTGATCATAAACATGAAAATAATTTCAACGTTCCAACCGACCATAACTCGAAGTGCAGTGGGTCCTGGAGTTGTCCAGAAAGCTTGTTTTTGAGTAATCCAAGCAACCCAACCGTTCCAAGTTTCGTTAATAAAATCCATGCCAAACAGAGTTAAGCCACAAATAATTACATCCCAATTTCCCGATTTGCGTGCTTTTTGAATCTCAGTAACATAGACATAAAATACAAGAGCTAACAATGGAATAACAATCCAACCCATTTGAGTTAAATCCCGTAATCCATCAAGTGCTGCAACCGTATCTGGAGTACCATATGATAACATTTTTTTTCACCAAATTCTCCAATTAGAAAGTTAATAATTAAGAATTTATTTTAAATTCGATATTGATGCTTAAAAATATATTACTTTTTAAATCGAATTTTAAAGATAAAAATATTCGCGTTATAGAAGGAGTAATTGGTACTGCGGAATGTGCGGATCAGAATTTGATGAAGACGATAATGCAATAATAAGGTGTTCATGTGGAACTTTGTATGGAGAATATTGTGCTTGGGAATGTATAATTTGTAATCAATTGTTTTGCCCCGAGTGTTCTGACGGAAGAACATTTGAATGTTGATCAAGTTATATTTGTGATAGTTGTCTTGATAAAGTTGAAATTGCAGAAAAATGTCAAAATTGTGGGGAAGAATTATATAAATGTCCTGGATGTAATTCAATTTATTGTTTGGGTTGTGATGAAATAAAAATTATATCAAACTAATAAAAAAAAATCATAAAATTCAAGATTTATCTTCCATAGAAAAATGTGATGAACAACAAATTTAAAAAATTTATATCATATTACCGACCACATAAAAAACTATTCATTATAGATATGCTCTGTGCATTTGGTGTTGCAGCTTTAGATCTGGTATTTCCAATTATCTCAAATAGATTTTTTAATGATTTCATTCCAAATCGTAATATCTCTTCACTCCTCCTATTTTCATTAGCTTTACTTGTCTTATATTTTATTAGGAGTATTGCTAATTATATTATGGCATATTGGGGTCATATGGTTGGAATCAAAATGGAATTCGATATGCGAATTGATCTCTTTAAACATTTCCAAACAATGCCGTTCTCTTTTTATGATGATAGGAAGACTGGACAATTAATGAGCCGTTTGGTTGGAGATTTACGTGAAGTAAGCGAATTAGCCCATCATGGTCCCGAGGATCTCTTTATTTCAACAGTGATGATATCGATAAGCTTCATATATTTGATGTTTTTGAATTGGGCATTAACCTTGATTATTTTTTCCTTTGTGGTAATGCAATTATGGTTCAGCTTGACTAAACGATGGAAAATGAGGGAAGCATTTAGGGGTACGAGAAAGGAACACGCTTCAATTAATGCAAAAATTGAAAATAGTATCTCTGGAATAAGAGTTTGCAAATCATTCGCGAATGAAGAATTCGAAATTGATAAATTTCAAGTTGAAAATCTGAGATATCGAAGGTCTTATAAGACGGCATATAAAATTATGGCCGAATTTTCTGCTGGTAATAATTTTATGATGGAAATTTTAAGTTTAGTCGCTATTTCTGTCGGAGCAATATTTTTATATTTTGAAATACCAAATTCAGACTTTAATTTAGCTGATTTAATGACTTTTCTCTTATTTACTGCAATATTTATAAGACCAATAAGACGTTTACTTCAATTTACTCAACAATATCAAATGGGTGCTGCAGGATTCGAGAGATTTTATGAATTGATGGAGCTTAAACCTGATATTGCTGATAAAGAAAATGCAATTGAGATGAACAAACCGAAAGGAAAGGTTGAATTCAAAGATATTTCCTTTGGATATAACGAACATCTTGGTTATGTTTTAGAAAATTTCAATTTAACGATAGATGCAGGAAAAACTGTTGCTTTAGTTGGGCCATCAGGAGTTGGAAAAACAACAATATCTCATTTAATACCTAGGTTTTATGATATTGCGGATGGAAAAGGAGAAATCCTAATCGATGAAGTTAATATTAAAAATATCAAACTCGAATCAATAAGGAAAAATATCGGGTTTGTTCAGCAAGATGTTTTTATCTTCTTTGGAACCATTGAAGATAACATTTTATATGGAAAACCTGAAGCTACAGAGGAGGAAGTTATTTACGCGGCAAAACAAGCCAATATTCATGATTTTATATTGAGTTTGCCTGAGGGATATGAATCATATGTAGGGGAGAGAGGTGTTAAACTTTCTGGAGGTCAAAAGCAAAGAATTGCACTTGCTCGAATATTTCTTAAAAATCCTCCAATGTTGATATTAGATGAAGCGACATCTTCACTGGATAATGCCACAGAACTTCAGATTCAAGATTCAATAGAAAAAATTGCAAAAAATAGAACAACATTGATCGTTGCTCATAGATTATCGACGATTATGAATGCAGATGAAATTTTGGTATTAGAAAAAGGAAAAATTGTAGAGCGCGGTTCTCATAAAGCCCTTCTTAATTCAAAGGGATTATATGCGGAGTTATATCGGGCTCAATTTAAAGGATTTATCCCTGATGAAATCAAAGATGTTTAAACACCTCATCTTTTTTTTTTAACGAATTTTTACTCCTTCTTTATATACCGAATCAGGATAAAATAGAAGATCAATATTGTCTAAAGGATTTCTATCAGAAGCAAATACTATAAAATCAGCAAATTTTCCAACATCCAACGAGCCCAGCTTATCCTCTCGTCCCATAATTTTAGCATTATTGATTGTGGCACATTGAATACATTTTATAGTGCTTAATCCATACTCATTATGCAGCATGCTAATCTCCTTTGCAATTTTACCATGAAATACTAAAGGAATTCCAGCATCATCTCCAGCACCAATAAGAATTCCACCAAACTTAATTGCGTTCCGGAGACCAATATCTATATTTTTGATTACTCTATGATCATTTAACACTTCAATTTCAGTTAAACCCGTTTCTTTTCTCGAATGATTACTATAGGCATTTCCAGCGGCCAATGTGGGGATAGTTCCAATCTGTTTTTCTTTTAATTGGTCTAAAATATTCTCATCATAGTTAGAACCATGCTCAAGTGAATTAATTCCCCCGCTAATACTATTCAACGCACCTTCATTTCCCTCTGAATGAGCAGTGACTCTTAAGTTATGTTTATGGGCGATATCACAAATTTCTTTAATTATTTTTGGGGTTAATTCTGCTTTACCTGCTGAATCCAATGTTTTTGCTCCAGTTACTGCTCCAGTTGCCATAATTTTAATGCAATCTGCCCCTTTATCAATTAAATAATTAACTGCCCGTTTTGCTTCTTCAACATTTGTAATTTCAATACAAATTACTTCTCCATGATCTGCTTTAAGAGCAATTGCTTTTCCAGCAGTAAAGATTCGAGCCCCGAGTTCTTCTCCCGAATTTATTCGGTCACGTAGATCAAAAACGGATAAATCTGCTTCTCCTAATGATCGAACTGTTGTGGTTCCGCTCATCAAAGCGGTCATAGCACTCTTTTTCATACCATTATACATTATTTTTTTGAATATTTTTCGTTTTTGGATAAATTTAACAAATTTTTCATGTTTTGTAAATTTTGGTAGTGGTTTTCCGCTTCCGCTTAAATGACAGTGGTTATTGATTAATCCAGGGAGTATCCACTGGTTTTTTAGATCGATTTCGATAGAATTTTCTGATTTTTTAATACCTGATCCAATATTTTGAATTATGTGGTCAGATACAATCATTTTCATGTTAGAATGAATCGTTTCAGCAACGGGATCGATATATTTAAAATTGTTAAAGAAAATTTCTTTTGAAAATTTGCTTGACATAAATAATAATTAAATTATTTGATTATTAATTTCTTATCTTTCAAATCTTTGATATTATTTGGTGTCCATATCCAAACAACATGCTTGTCTTCTGTGAGATGAATCTTACCAGAATATTCTAAATAATCAATTGTAGTCATAAACGTCTGCCACATAACTTTTTTGGGCAAACTCTTCCAGATCTCCCGTATTTTTAAATCTCCTTTCGTTTTCCTAATTACTTCTTCAATCATGAGTACAGTATTTAAGCGAGGGTATCTTAACACATCATTTTTAAATATCTGGGAATTTTTCATATAAATCATTTGTATATCAATTGATATACAATATATGTTTTTTGAATTATAAATAATTTTTTAATTCATCTATTGCTTTCAAAATGTGGTTTCATAATAATTAGGTGAATTGTAGATGGCAAGTAATTCTTCAGTTAATAAAAAAATTATCATATTGGGTCTTTGTAATATATTTTGGGGTTTTATTCCTTGGCCAGCTTCTAATCTTTTTAAGAATTACTCATCTCTACTAGTTATTTTCACAAGATTTATGTTTATGAGTTTTTTTCTTCTTCTAACTGTCGTAATTTTATTAATATTTGACCGAATAAAGGAAAAAAGTAAAATCAAACGCATAAATCTAAAAAAGCTCTTCCACTATTTAAAATCAAGAAATAAAGAGTTTTTTAAATTTCCACAATGGGCTTATTTATTAACAGTTGGTGTTTTTGGCTTAAATTCAATGACTATTCTATTTTTCCTCGCATTAAAGACTATAGGTGTTATCACTACTTCTATAGGTGTCCTTATTTCTTTAGTAATTGTTACTGCCATTAATTGGGGTCGTGGAAAGGAAGAAATGACAAAATTTAAAGTACTCTACCTAACTACTCTTATAGGTGCCACTTTTATTCTAGGATATATCAGTCAAGTTTATTCTAAAAACACGAATCAATCTTCTGTATCATTTGGATCTGTAGTTCTTGTTATTTTTTATGGAATAGCCCTTTCTTTTTTTGTTATTACGGGTTCAACTGATAAAATGAGCTTAAAAGAATTCAAGATTATTAAAGAAAACCCACGTTATCAGCTTATCAGGACTTTTTTTAAATTAGCTATGTTAAGTTTATTTTCAGCATTAATCTACATCCCGTCTCTCTTTCTAATGAGTCAATTTAATTTTACTGAGCAAATAAATTCTGAAATTGG
>JAUWMK010000267.1 GCA_030613185.1 Promethearchaeum sp. | reverse complement strand
TATGCTTTACCATATTATCACAAAATATTGTTCTTCTAATCTAAAATGCATTACTAACCTTTATTTATGTTTTGGTGGCTTTAAAAAAAACTAAATATCTCATAATTCAGTAAATGCGGTCAAATTTTTTATAAAGTTTATATGGTCAAAAATCGTATTATAGATCAAATTTCCAAATTTGATAAAAATGGAAATTAAAACTAGAAATAAGTGAAAAATTATGAGTGAAGATCTTGACGATTTAGATGAAGATTTGGAAGATATCGAGGATAAAACCCCTGGTATAGCCTCCAAAACACCAAATGTAGCTCAAGCCCCTGGAGGGAAAGATATTTCAATTTTCTTCATGTCAACTATTGGGCCTGGAGAAAAGAAACAAAAATTGTTGGTTAATACTGGGAACAATGTAGGAGATATAAAAACAACCGTAGGAAATATTTTTGGAATAAATCCATCCGATTTTCATTTGTCCCATGGTGGAGTAACTTTGGATGAAGGAAAACTGATAATGGATTATCCTGTTAAAGACGGGGATACAATTTTACTCATTCCAGCAAGCACTGCAGGAAGATAAAAAACTATATTAATTTTTTTTTTATATATAATTTTAGAATAATGAGGGATTAAATTTTGGGAGAATCAGATTTTTTCAGTAAGGATCTTACTGCTAAAGAACGACAACTTTATGATAGACAATTTCGCTTGAAAGGATGGAATCAACGAATATTAAAAAATTCACGGGTTCTAATTGTAGGGGTGGGGGGAATTGGTTGCGAAATTGCAAAAAATTTAGCAATGCTGGGAGTAGGGCATATTGACTTGGTAGATTTGGATATTATCGAGCATTCCAACTTAAATCGACAAATTTTATTCATGAATGCTGACATTGCAAAACCTAAAGCGATAGCTGCCGTAGAAATGCTCCAAAAAGTTAATCCAAATATTATATTAAAGGGGTATCATACTTCCCTTGAAAAATTACCTCCTGTGATATTCAAAAAAGCTGATGTCATCGTAGGAGGATTGGATTCAAAAAATGCAAGGATAAATTTGAACCTTCAAGCAGTTCGTTTCAAAAAGCCTCTGGTGGATGGAGGAGTAAATGGATATCACGGACATATTTATACGATTTTCCCATATGAAAATGCATGCTATGATTGCCATCCAACATCTTCCACAGAAAGCGATGAAATGGCGGCTTGTACAGTTGTAGGGGTTCCCCGCAAACGCATTCATTGTTTATTTAAAGCCACAATGGCTTTTGAAGAGAAATTTTCTAATGTTCCAAATCCTGGAAATATAAATGATGTGAATTTTTTGATATCCTTCTCAAACAACCTTGTTGATAAATTCGATTTTAACCCACAGTTTACGGTGAAAGAAGTAATAAATATTATCGATCATCATGAACCGGGAATAATAACAATTAATGCAGTAATTGCAAGCATACAATCTCAAGAAATACTGAAAATACTTAATTATCAGAAGGGAAATTCCGCGTTGGGGATTCCGAGTAAAGAATATATCATTTATAATGGCATGACTCAAAAATTCTATTATCTTACAAAACCTCGTAATCCAGAATGTTTACAATGCGGGAATAATGTAATACGGGAAGAATTATATATCCGTAAAGACCAGAAATTACAAAGCATAATAGATGCTTTGAAAATGAAAGGATACAAGTTAGATGAAGAAATGGAGCCAATTTTAACTGTTCCTGAATTTGATTCTCTACGAGAATTGGATTTGGAGAAAACCGCTAAAGAAAATAAAATTCGCTCTCTTTCGTTTATTTCATTATCGGGATTTCAAGAAGGAGAAATATTTGTGACTATTCGCCTTTTTAAATAGTTTTAAAGAGATAATCAATAATCTATAATACAAATTTTTTTTACACACAGAAAACTGATTAATATAATAGGTAATAACAATGAGCATCAGACAAAAAAGAATTTCACAAGATTATGCACGATTAAAAAAATTATATAAAGAAGGGACAATAAAACAATTAAAAGCCTTTGATCCTAAAAAGAAAAGCATTGATCATTTGAAAATTTTATTAGTGGGACCAAAAGGAACTGCTTTTGCAAAAGGGTTATTTAGGTTAGAAATGAAATTTCCCCGAGAATACCCGAACCAACCACCTTTTGTTAGATTACACACACCAATATGGCATCCAAATTTCTGGCCAAAACCTTCAGAATACCCAGGACAACGAAATATCTGTTTGGCTCTTGTTGATCCAAATTACATTGGAAAAAAAGGTGGATGGAGCCCTTCTAAAACAGCTGTAACTGTGATTCAAGCAATCACATCTATGCTAAACACATCTGGACAATATATTAACCCAACAGATGTGTTTAATAAAAAAGCTGCAGTAGAAATGATGAAAGAACGAAAAAAATTCGATAAAAAAGTGAAAAATTTAACAAAGAAATATGCAAATAAAAAATGGTAGAAACAGGTAATATTTATGGTAAATGATAGAGACACTCCTGAAATTCAAGAATTAAGATCAAAATTAAAAAAAGAAATTCGAAAACAGTTGAAGAACGAAATTAAGAAAGAAGTTCTTATAGAAATTTATCAAGAATTGAAAAACGAAGAGACAACAGAAGAAAGGATCTTAGAGAAAAAAATCTTAGAAGATAAGTCTCTAAGTATGGAATTCAAGAAAATTGTCAAAAAAAACAGTGCCCAAGCTAAAAAAGAAGAAAAAATTGGAAAAAAAATAGCATCCATAGAAGAAGAAGAAAAAACGCAGATTTCAGCAAAAGCCATCTTAAAAATTGCAACTCATGCAAAAAAATATGCAAATAAAAATATAGATCGCTCCAAATGGGTAGAAGTTATTGGATTACTCGCAGGAAAACTTAATAATAATGGTGAAACCCTTTTTATTGAAGATGCTTATCCAATGGGCCATGGAAATGCAATTCATGCAGAAATCAAGGATTATAATAATTATATTCGTGCTTATACCGATTTGCAGAAAAAAGGATTATTTATTTGCGGATGGTATCATTCTCATCCATCCTATGGGCTCTTTTTAAGTTCAGAAGATATGGGCACCCAAGCACGTTATCAAAAATTATGGAAAAAATCCGTAGCTTTGGTCATTGATCCCTATCAAATTGATGGGCGTTCATATGGATTTAATATTTTCCGTGCAAATCTAAAAACTGCCAAATGGTACGAAGTACCGTTTAGCATCAAAGGAAATATTACCCCAAATGTTTTACCTGAATTAATAGAATTTACAAATCCAATTGTAGATGGAAAACCTTTATTTATAGAGTATGATGAATGAATAAATGAAAGTATAATTAATTAAAATGAAGATATTTGAAAATGAAAGTGAACCTAACCAAATTTATCATTTATTTAGTTGTACTCTTACTAAACTTCTTTATCGCTCTTTTTACAGGAAATTCTCCTGATCAATCTTTAAATGGCTTTTTTTCTTTCATTTTTCTTGGAATTTGGATTTGTATTTCAATTGAATATGTTTCCAAAATTAAAAAATTACGGGAATATAGTTCTTCATTGAATAACTTTGCACTCATATTTGGAGGCTTAGGAGTGGGAGTTTTTTATGGGATTTGGGGAGATTATACAACGATTTTAAGTGAAAATACTAACTCTGGCAATATAAATTTCAATACTTGGATTATCATTCTAGCTATTCCATATATGTTTTTCAGTATGATTTTGTTATTTTTGTGCCTCACTAAATATACCAGCATTTATCTTGGAAATAAATCAATTTATGCACGGACATTCATGATATTCGCAAGTATTTTTTACATTTTCATTAATTTTTTTTATCTTCTGATGAGCCAAGGAGTAATTTCCGATACATTTTGGATTTTTGATCCTGAAACTTCAGCACTAAATTTAGCAATTCTACTGAATTTATTAACTTTAATTTTTTATTTTATCATTATTATTGTCAAACGGCGACCGAGAACATCAAGATTTTCCATGAACCGAGTTTCCAGTCGATTAAGTAATATTGACCGTAGAATAAGGGATGCAGATAATTATGTAAGTTCCGCTCGAAGAGGAGAAGAAAATGCTCAAGCACAAGAGCGCCAAGAAAAAGAACGAAAAAAACATCAAAAGGAACGAGAAAGGGAAAATGTACGTCGTCGAAAACGTCAAGAACAAGAAAGAATTAAACAAACAAAAGCAAAGAAGGTTAAAAAATCATATTCCCAACCAAGAATTCAACGTTCAACTTCCACTTCTTCAACTTCCTCAAGGAAAAAACAACTTCTCATGATGAGACCGAAAACGGGACAGTTAAGTAAAGATGATTTTAAATGTATTTTTTGTTTTGAATTTCCGACTATTTCTGATGGGCATCGAGGTATTGTATTATGCCCAAATTGCAGGTACCCCGCTCATGTTGATGAATTTAAAAATTGGGTCCGAACTTCAAATTTATGCTCCCGCTGTGATGGAGTCATTTCAAGCAGTTTCCGTCGCAATCCTAAAATTATTCCTGTGAAGGAATATTTGAAAGCATACAAGTTTTGGAAGAAAAAATTCTAAAGTAGATAACTTATTGCCAAAAATACAGTTAATGATTAAAAATGATCAAATTTTTTTTAGAAAGAATCGAAATGCAACATTTTCAGAACTAAAACTTATTTAATCAAATTCTTAAAATAGAATGAATAACATGAGGCAATTTTTATATAAGACAAATATTAACTCTTCATAAGTTGAAAAAAGAATACTTGCACTTATCTTGAGTCGATTTAAACATGGTTAAATCTAAAAAAATTAAAAAAAATAAAATAACTAAGATAATTAAAAAAAGCCAAAAAATTACAAAAAAAAATAGTGATACTTTAGAAAGCTTAATCGATTTAGGAAATTCATTCTTAGAAAAGGGAGATATATTGGAAGCTAGATATAATTTCGTAGAAGCTACCATAAAATACGCAACTAAATCTTTAGGATTCATTCATATTGGGTTATTCAATTTAAAAAATGGTGATTTAATTGCTGCAAGCGCTGATTTTCTTAAAGCGGCAGATTTGGATCCAAAAAATCCCGAAATATGGTTAAATCTCGCTAAAATTCATTTTAGATTGGATGGACTTTCACGAGCATTTGGATATTCACAAAAAGCATTAAATTTATCACCAAATAATCCTAAAGCACTTTATTATGCTGGAATTATTAAACTTTTTCAACTAGAACTCTTTTTTGCTAAGAAATATTTGACAGAAGCAGCAAATAGTAAAAAAGATCCAATATACCCATTTGTTAAATTTTATTTGGGAATTTTATACGCAAAACAGGGACTTTTTCTTAAAGCCGCTGAAAATTTTCGCGCGATTCAAAGTGATCCAAATTTTAAAGATATCTCCACAAAGAACGGATTATGCTTACAGAATAATTTAGGAATGGCCGAATACAGATTGGGAAATTTGATCGGTGCCGAGAAGACTTTTGAAAATATCACACAAAATGCTGACAATATCGATGCTACAATTTGGATAAACCTTGCTATGATTTACTGGAGTCAAGATAAAATTGAACAAAATTTGAGCGCCCTCCGCAAAGCCTACCAGATAGATCCCAATAGTTGGCCATGGATAAAAGAACTGGAAGAATATTTAAAATCCGGACAAGATGGTTTAAAAGAAAAAATGCAAAATTTGTTGAAAGAAAACACCAATGGAAAAAATATTACTATGTTTTTGGGATGTGTTATTCCAAACCGATATCCATTTATAGATGCTGCAAGCCGTCACGTTTTAAATGAAGTAAAAGTTGGAGTAGTAGAATTAGAAGGCGCTGGATGTTGCCCAGCACCTGGTGTATTTCGATCTTTTGATATAAAAACTTGGCGTGTGCTTGGCGCTAGAAATATTACCCTTGCAGAAGATTTAGGGCGAGATATGTGCATTATGTGTAATGGTTGCTATGGTACTTTAAATGATATTAATACAGATTTAAAAGAGGATATTGAGAAACGAGATTACGTTAATGATAAATTAAAAGAAATTGGTCGTGAATTTAAAGGAACCATAGATACTAATCACATTTTATGGACATTATATAATGATATTGGAATGAAACAATTAAAAAAGAAAATTGTTCACAAATTAAATTACAATATTGCTATTCACTATGGCTGCCATATATTAAAACCCATTCATAATAAGCCATGGAAGGATAATTTTGAAGCTCCAACCTTTTTCGACGATATTATGGAATTAACGGGTGCAAAAAGTATTCCTCACCAAGATAAAATGATGTGTTGTGGCGCGGGGGGAGGACTGAGGGGCTCAGTCAAACAGGTTGCGGATGATTTTACGCGAGATAAAATGGAATCCTACCGCAGTGCTGGAGTCGATATGGTGGTAGATTGTTGCCCTTTTTGCCATTTGCAGCTAGATTTAGGACAAGTAGGGATAAACACTGATTTTAAGGATAAAATCGAGGAAAAGTTCAAGCTCCCAGTCATCTATTTCACGCAACTGCTCGGGTTGGCGATGGGATTGGATCCTTATCGTCTTGGACTTTTACGAACTCCTCAACCAAAAGGCATTCCACCATTTATTCCGGTAGTACCGATGTTTACGAAATTTATAGATAATATATATTTTTAAAACATTTTTTTGATTAGAAAATC
>JAUWMK010000387.1 GCA_030613185.1 Promethearchaeum sp. | reverse complement strand
AATTTTAGTTCCAAATCAAGTCATTTTTATTCGCACTGGGATTATTTCTCTTTCATTTTTAATAATCAATTCAATTTTAATTGGTTGGAATGAATTGCTCTTATCATTTATTAATCCAAATTTCTTATTATTTTCATTTTTAATGGGCTTTACTTATTTTTTTATGCATTTTTCTTGGTATTCTTCTATCATATCTATTGATTTATCTTACGCAAGCGCTTTAGTGACCCCAAGTCCAGCAATAACCTCATTATTGGCCGTATTATTAAAACAAGAGGATTTTCATGTTTTTCAGCTAATCGGAATGATATGGGCTTTTGTTGGGTTGTATGGCTTAATTTTAATCAATAAAAACCATGAAAAGAAAGAAAAAGAAAGAAAAAGAGAAGAAAAGAAAAAAGAAAATAACTTAATCTAGTTCAATTTCAAATTCTGCTTTATACGGATCTACTTCATAAATTTCTAAAACCTTTACAATAAAATCCGTCAGTTCTGGGAACTTCTGTTCAGAAAAATCAAATTCTTTCGAAAAATTATTTGATCTCTGCTCTTCTTCAAATCCCATTTCTTTTAATTTTTCAATTTGTTCTTCAGATAATTTCTCACTTTCTTTCAGAAGATGAGCATTTGATACTGCATCCAAATAAACCTTGGGGGCTTTTTTACCTCCAAAAACTTGAATATAGTATGGATCTTTGTAAATTCCAAAGAAATTATTATCTCCGCCTTCATTATAAATGGAGCTAAGATATTTCGAAATTTTCTTCATTGATTAATTCATAAATTGTAAGTTTAATATTATTTCTAGTTTCAATGGAGTATCAAGGAAATGAGTGTGCAACATTAGTTCTAAGAATTTACTTCGATTAATTTTTTATATTATAGTTTCAATTACAAATTCACTGATGCCATTTACTCCTTTCCATTTTGGTCATGCTTTACCTTTGTGTTTTGTAGATTTTAAAAAAAAGCGTGTAGATGTTGCGTCTTGTTTAATCGGGAGTATTATTGTGGACATTCACGCAGTTATTATCTTCTTTTTTGGTCTTTCTCAACCATTACATGGTCCTGTACATTCATTTCTTATAGCAACTATTCTAGGTGTATTTACTGGATTTTTCGTTCATTTTACTCAGAATTTTTGGAATGAATTTACTAAATTTTTTAAATGGGAGCAGAAAACTTCACTCTTAAGTAAAATATTTTGGGCTGTTCTTATGTGTTATTCACATTTATTTTTAGATGCCTTCCTATACCCAGAAATGAATTTTTGGTGGCCATTTTTAAATGGAAATCCTTTCTATGATATCCTAAACTCACCGACTGTGTATTTAATTTGCACTATAGGTATTATTCTGGGGGTCTTTGAATATGTTATTTATTTAGTCTGGTATTTAAAAAATTCACAAAATTCTGAGAAATTCTAATAAAAAATCAGTTATGAATAGTTATTCATATTAAAATCTTGATCTCTAAGATTCGATAAAAAAAATGAAGACCAGGGTGCTTCTACTTAAATTTATTAAAAGCAACATTTTTTAACCTTTGAAATATTAATTATATTAGACATTATTTTAGACGTGTCTAACAACTGGTGTTTTAATTTTGGTTCAAAGCAAAAACAATCTTGAGAAATTTTCGGAAATTCCTATAATAAACATTCCGTTTAATACTAATGTTAGCGTTGTTCACATTAGAGCTGGATTTAAAGCTACTCAGCGTTTATCGGGTATGGGAATCACACCTGGAACTCAAATAAAGATTTTAAGCCAAGCTCCGTTTAGAGGCCCTATTCAGATTATGGTGCGTGGAACTAGGTTGGCTATTGGGTACGGGTTGGCCATGAAGATATTTGTCAAACAATAATAATGGCTTTCACTTGTACAATTGCTTTTAATCAAATTCCAATTTTTAAATAGGTTTTTTTATATGAGTGAATCTAAATCTGAAGATAAAGTTATACATATTGCCCTTGCTGGCAACCCCAATGTTGGGAAGTCCGTTATATTTAATCAACTTACTGGGATGAGCCAAATTGTAGGAAATTGGCCAGGAAAAACTGTAAAAAAAGCAGAGGGCAAATGTAAGTTTAAAAATTATATTTTTAAAATAATTGACCTTCCTGGGATTTATTCTTTATCCACATATTCAATTGAAGAAATTATCAGTCGAGAATATCTCGTTGAAGAAAAACCTGATTATATTATCAACGTAATCGATTGTAATCAATTGGAGAGAAATTTATTTTTTACGACCCAATTACAAATGCTAAATAGGCCGATGATCCTTGCGTTGAATCAATATGACGTACTTCTTCGGCGCGGATTTGATATTAATGAAGCAAAAATTGAAGAAATGCTTGGGATTAAAACTCAAAAAGTTGTAGCGGTTCATAATCGTGGAGTTCATGAATTATTAGAAAAAATCATTGAGATGGAAGAAAGTGGAAAAATTCAAAATTCAAAACCAATAATTTTTGGGAAAGAAATTGAAAATGAAATTCAAAGATTAGGTTCGGAATTAAAATCTAATGAAATTCTGCAAGATGATAGTTATTCCTTGCAATTTACCGCTTTTAAAATTTTAGAAGATGATGAACACATAAAGAAGCATTTGATTGAAAAAAATGATAACCAACTTGATCATTTCCTTTACTATGTTGAAGAAAAACGGAAAAACCTTGAAGATTTTCATGGCGAAACAATATCAACAATACTCAATTCTGAAATTTATAATATTGTTAATCATATCTACGAAGAATCTATTATAATTAAGAAATCTTCTCGTAGTTTTAAAGTTCGCAATTTCTTTGATCACATCACAGTTCATTCCATATATGGTTACTTGATTTTGGCTGTTGTCTTATTAGGAACATATTTACTTATCTTCAATTTTGGAAATATGATTTCAGGTTCAATGGATAAATTATATGAAAATTTAACTCCAAATGCAGAGCATACCCTAGGAGGAGTAGATAATTGGATTTATATTTTGGTATGGAATGGATTTGTGGGGGGATTATTTGCTGGTGTTGGGGGAGTACTGCCATTTGTAATTCCATTCTACTTTTTTATTGAAATATTGCAAGATATTGGTTATTTGCCCCGAGCAGCATATTTAATGGATAGATTTATGCATCGTATTGGAGTTCATGGTAAAACCATAATACCAATTCTTTTAGGATTTGGGTGCACTGTTCCAGCTGTATCTGCTTGTGCTATTATGGAAACTGAAAATCAAAGAAAAAGTTCGATTATTATAAGTAGTATGATTCCATGTTCAGCAATTACTACTATTGTTATGGGGTTGGTTTTCAAATTCCGTGGTCCTTGGGTGACATTGGGCCTCTATTTAATCCTTCTTTCTGTAATAATTGCTATAGGAAAGATTTTGACAATATTTAGCGATGTAGAAGAATCTGAATTAATTATTGAATTACATGATTTTAGGGTTCCCAATTTCAAAGTTATAATGAAGCAAACTTGGCATAGGAGCAAAGAATTTGTTTACCTTGCTCTACCTTTGATTATTATTTTGGGAATACTTATGCAGATATTTGTTGAATTCAACCTTCTTGACTGGATCAACGTTTTACTTTCTCCTGTAACTGAATATTTTCTTGGATTGCCTCTAGAGATTGGTGTTTATTTAATTTACGGTGTTCTTCGCAAGGAATTAAATTTAGTCTTATTGGAGTTATATGTTGATTCTCAAGGCATACTTATGGATGAATTTTTAAGTCCAATACAGATGATCGTTTTTACCTTAATAACATTGCTTTATATTCCGTGCTTGGCTACTTTTGTTGTAATTAGGAAAGAAGCAGGAAGAAAATTTGCAAGACATTTGTTATTTTTTAGACTTCTTGGTGCAACGTTAATTGCAGGTGTGGTTTATTGGATTTTTCAGTTTGTGAGTAATATTAAACCAGATTGGACATTTGGGTATCAAATTGCTATAACTATTCTGATTTTCTTTTTGTTTTTATATATCGTTGTATTTCTAATTGGGAAATTTATAAAACACCGTGATAAAGGAAAAAGAAGAAGATCTCATGGTTTTAAAGAGTTTGCAGAAATAAAAAGTTGCAATAACTGCTCAAAATTCAACAAGTGTGATTATAAAACAAATTCTTCATGTAATGAGTTTGAGTCTTTGGAATAATAGATTTTAGGAATTATCTTTTTTCCCAATCTTTTTCATTTTCTTCAGAATTTTTCGTTCACGTTTCATCAGATCTTTTTTTTCGGTATGTAAACGTCGAATCTCCAGTTCAAAATGTTTTATGTCTTTTTGTTTATGTCCGTATTTACTTTCTGTTCGTTTTCGTTTTTCAATAGCATGAATCTTAT